>SHZL01000069.1 GCA_009692275.1 Lysobacterales bacterium
GCGGCGACGCTGCTGAATGCCAACGGCAAAGAAACAACCACTGCTGTAATAAAACGACGTATGCTTTGCATGTAAAAATACTCCGGTTAAAAAATAGAAATTTGATCTCACCCGACCATTAAACGCAGATTTCGAAACTTTGGATCAGTCATCCGCTAATTAAAATTCACACTAACCAAAAACTGAAGTTGTGATCTGCTTCAAGCCTGCCAGCGTAATTAACAATAGGGAAAATAGACACTTAAGCCTGACGAAATGTCTCAAGCCTTGGCAGTTTCGGGATTCCTTAGGTGTTTGATGGGACAGTGAATTTTAGACTAGCAACAGAATTTTTCTCGAAAGGACCTGCACACATGCAACGTAATATCTGGCTCCTACTTGGCGCAATGTTATTGGGTGGACAAACAATGGCTCTGGAAAAACCTGAGTATGAAGTGCTGCACACAGACGGGAATATTGAATACCGTCTCTACCAACCCTATCTCGTCGCCGAGACCGAGGTCGTGAAGTCAGCGAATCGGAATCAGGCTGCCAACGAGGGTTTCATGCGACTGTTTCGCTATATCACCGGCGCCAACACCGATCAGGCTGCCATTGCGATGACAGCACCAGTGCAGCAGGTGCAGGTTGATGCAGAAGTTCGCGACGACCGGGATCAAAAGTCTGGTACAAAAATCGACATGACTGCTCCAGTACAACAGGTAGCCAGTGACAGTGGCTGGCGGATCGCTTTCATGTTGCCAGTAAAATACACCTTGGCAGATGCCCCCGTACCTACCGATGACCGCATCAAGTTGCGCGAAGTACCGGGCAGAATGATGGCAGTAATTCGTTACTCCGGGCGCTGGACCAACAACAACGTCGACAAGCATCTTGCAGAGTTGCAGCAGCACCTGGATGCTGAGGGCATTGATACTGTTGGCGCAGCAGAAACAGCCGCTTACAATGCCCCGTATACGCCACCGTTTTTACGCCGCAATGAAATCATGCTGGAAGTGACCAGTCTGCCGCGAGCGGTCGCAAAGCAAGTGGCAAACTCGGATTGATCCAATGCCTGATCAGACCGGCAGAAACATTTTGATCACAGGCGCTTCCGGCATGATCGGCAGCGCCTTGGGCAGTATGTTAACCACTGCAGGCTATCAGGTTCATGCATTGAGTCGGGTAAAGCGTGATTCGCCTTTTTATTACCAGCAATCCAGCAAACACTTGATCCTGGATCCAGCGGTTCCCCTGTACGCAGTGATCAACCTCGCCGGAGTGAATCTGGCAGCCGGACGCTGGAGCGCTGCGTGCAAAGCCGAAATTCTGGAAAGCCGGGTGCAACTGACTCATGCATTGGCGACCTCTATTGCCGCGGCTCCGGTGCGGCCCGAGCTGTTTTTATCGGCTTCGGCGATTGGATATTACGGACCCACCGGCAGTACTACTGCTACTGAAAATTCGCCACCGGGTAATGATTTTCTGGCTGGAGTCGCACAGCAATGGGAACAAGCTACTGCTCCCGCAGAAAATGCCGGCATCAATACCATTCATCTGCGCTTTGGTGTGGTGCTGAGCAAGCGCGGCGGTATGCTGCAACAGTTGCTACTACCTTACAAACTGGGGCTGGGTGGTCCAGTTGGGACCGGCGATCAATATTTGAGCTGGATAAGTATTGCTGATGTGGAAAAGATAGTTCTGGCTCTGTTACGGGAAAATCCGCAATCGGGTCCTCTGAATCTGGTGGCGCAACCGGTAACGAATGCAGATTTCAGCGCCCAGCTGGGCAATACTTTAGATCGGCCCAGTTTCCTCCGCTTGCCAGCGCTGGTGGTGAGGCTGCTGTTTGGTGAAATGGGGGAAGCACTGTTATTAGGCAGCAATCGCGTCACTTCAATCAAATTGCCAGCTCTTGGTATTCCCTTGGACTATCCCTCTCTGGCTGCAGCACTCAGAAACATTCTGTTAGGATCAAGGGGTCAGGTTACTTGATTCTGAGGATTTTTTGAACGCCTCTAACTTCCTATCTCCGCCCCACTTGGTGCACTGAACTTTTCGACCTGATGCAGCTTCAATTTCTTGTTTCAATTTATCGTTCCCGGAAAAATCAAGAAACCTGACTCCTTGATTCGTGTGAGAAGTGCAAAGACCCGGTCAGGATCATCGCCTGCATCGAGGATCCGGTGGTGATCGAGAAGATTCTCAATCACCTGAAGGCAAAGGAAGCCAACCAGACTTCCCCAATGACCCGACTACCGCCGCCGCGAGCACCGCCCTTGCTGCCGATGTGGGCCCAGGGACTGACGGACTGACCAACAAGACAACAGACATCATGGACGATGCGATCGCAAGGATTGCAGGGTAGCGTGCGGATTCAGGCTGGGAAAACAGGGATATTTTGGTTTTATGGCGGGTGAATTCAGAGGCAAATCGGGAATTTCCGGTGCGTCTGGTTTTAAGAAATGCTGGAAGTAGCAAACCAAGGGATATCTACTTTAGGCTCGACAGCACAGGCATACCTGTTTATTCTTCTTATCCTTGGCCCACGACGTACCGAATCTATTTATTACCGACGGCTCGTTCATGACCTCGTCGGCCTGTCAGAATCCATCCTTGACCTACATGGCTTTCACCGCGCGGGCGGCGAAGTATGCCAGCGAACTGATGGCGCAGGGTGTGTTTTAACGAGAAGTAGAATATCGGGGTAAGATCACCAATAACTTAATGGCTGCCGAAACGCACATTGATGAAAGGGATTTCACTAGCAAGCTTAAGTTATTAAGTTATTGGTGTCCCCTGGTGCATAACAAACAGAGGAATCAAATAGCATGAATGTCACTCGAGGCTTAACACCGCGCGCAACCGGCTTGCAACGGCTGTTTCTACGCAAATCCGTCGCGCAAATGCGTGCAGAAGAAGCGAAGGGCGAGCTCAAGCGCTCACTGAGCGCGCTCAACCTCATCTCACTCGGCATCGGTTGCATCATCGGCACCGGTATTTTCGTGCTGACCGGGCGTGCCGCGGCGAATTTCGCCGGCCCCGGCATCATGATCTCGTTCATCATCACCGGCGTACTTTGCATATTCGTGGCGCTGTGTTATGCGGAGCTCGCGTCCTCGCTGCCGGTGTCCGGGTCTGCGTATTCTTATACCTACGCTTCTATGGGAGAAATTGCCGCCTGGATCATGGGCCTGTTGCTGGTGCTTGAATACGGCCTTGCCGCGTCCACGGTTGCGGTCGGTTGGTCGGGCTACTTCGTGAGCCTGCTGAAAGATATTGGCATCCACATACCTCCGGCGCTCACGGCTGCGCCGGGAGTGGAAGTCGTGGAAGCCGGAGTAGTGGTAGCGACCGGGCTGATCAATCTTCCTGCCATCCTGGTGGTGGCCGCGATCACCTTTCTGCTGGTGCTCGGCGTATCGGAATCCGCGAAGGTCAATAATATCATCGTGATCATCAAGCTCTCGGTGGTGATCGCATTTATTGCCATTGGCATGTTCTATGTAAACCCGGACAACTGGACACCGCTGGTGCCTGCGGAAATCCCGCCACCGCCGGAGGGCACGACGCGCGGATTCTGGGCCGATATCTGGCGTGCGCTGGTCGATGTCATCACCGCGAACAATACGTCGCGTTACGGCATCGGCGGATTGATCGGCGGCGCGGCGACGATTTTCTTTGCCTATATCGGTTTTGAGGCGGTCTCCACCGCCGGCGCGGAATCCAAGAACCCCGCGCGCGATATGCCTATCGGCATCCTGGGTTCGCTGCTGATCTGCACGGTGCTTTACATCCTCACTTCGGCCGTGCTGGTCGGCATCGTGCCCTATACCGAGTTGAATGATCCAGCGCCGATTGCCAAGGCCGTCAACCAAATCGGCTTGCCATGGTTTGCGGTGCTGGTAAAAATCGGCGCCATCGCCGGTCTGTCATCGGTGGTGCTGGTGCTGCTCTACGGCCAAACGCGGATTTTCTACACCATGTCGCGCGATGGCATGTTGCCGCCGGTGCTGTCTCGGGTGCACCCGAAATTCCGCACGCCATGGATCAACACCCTGATCGTCGGAGTATGCGCAGCAGGCGCCGCGGGTTTAACCTCGCTGAATGCGCTGTCGGACCTCACCAATGTCGGCTCGCTGGCAGCGTTTGCAATCGTCTGCATCACGGTCTTGTATTTGCGTTACGCGGCGCCAGACATGAAACGACCGTTCCGCGCGCCGTTTTCCCCAGCGACACCGATCATCGGTGCGCTGATGTGTATATTCCTGATGATGTCGCTGATGTCCAATCCAGCCACGCGCAATTTCTTTCTTACTTATCTGGTGGTCGGTATCGTCGTGTATTTCCTCTACGGACTGAAGCACTCGAAGCTAGCCCAGGGTGAACAGGTGCCTGCCAGCCCCCTTGCTCCTTAAAGGGATCAAGGGGTCAGGTAACTTGATTCTGAAGATTTTTTGAACGCCTCTGACTTCCTATCTCCGCCCCACTTGGTGCACTGGACTTTTCGACCTGATGCAGCTTCAATTTCTTGTTTGAATTTATCGTTCCCGGAAAAATCAAGAAACCTGACCCCTTGATTTGTGCTTGATTTGACCCCTTGATTCACAAGCTGTGGTTTGACCAGCCCACAACGCCGGTGCTAGAGTCGCAGCAATCTGAATTACCGGCGACCCCACGTGTACAAACATCTGGCCCTTGCGCTGTTACTGACATTGAACCATTCGCTGCTGTTTGGCGTGATGGAAGCGGCGCATTTACCGGATGCTGACCATCCTCTCGGCCAAATCTACACCCATGATCATGCGCCACACGCTGACGACACAGATACTGTTGAGCACCATGACCACCATGTATTGCCGCAGGCTGCGTCAGCAACCAGTGACAGCCACCATGCAGACCATCATCACGGCGTACATGTCCATTTGAACTGTGATTTGCCCGAGTCGTTTGATCTTGCATATGTTCGTCCTGCGAGCGAACGCCCGTGGACCTGTCTGTCGCTGCTTCCGGGCCGCACCTACTCTCCTCCCGTCCCGCCCCCCGATCGTTAGTCCCTCAAGCTCTTCCCTTTGGTTCGGTGCGGCGTTTTTGCCGTGCCGGCATTCAGCGTATTGGGTATTCCGAGGAAACAACAATGTGGCTTACGAATCATTCCCGTGCTCGCCTTACTTGCAGAGCGTGGTTGGCTGGCTTGTGCTTCAGCCTGTTCAGCCTGAGCAGCGGCGCTCTGAATGGCGCCGAAAGGCTAACACTTGACGATGCGATAGCGGCGACCCTGAGCGACAGCCCGAATCTCAAGGCCCTCGGCTTTGCCATGCGTGCCCAGGATGCCAGGGTGCTGCAGGCGAGTCTCTCGCCCAGACCGGAATTGAATGTGATCGTGGAAGATGTGTTAGGTACTGGAGTTGCACAGGGAGTCTCTGGTGCGCAGACCACGGTAAGTATTGCCTGGGTCAGGGAAGGCGATCTGCGGCAACGCCGTATCGATGTTGCCACGACCGGATCCCTGGTGCTGGCCGCCGAAGCCGACATCATGCGACTGGATGCGGCAGCGCAAACCGCCCGCTATCACATTCATGCTCTGGCCAGACAGGCTCAGCTCGCGCTCGCCGAGCAGGCGATCCTGCTCGCAGATGAATCCATTGCCGCGGTCACCCAGCGCATAACTGCAGGCACCACGCTGACTACCGAACTGTACCTAGCCAAGGCAGAGCGTGCCCGGCGCGAGCTGCGCCGCGAAGATCTCAGCCATGAGTTGCTCGGTGATTACTATTTGCTGGCATCCCAATGGGGTGATCTGGTTCCGGCTTTCGCTATGGTGGACGGTGATCTGAACTCTCTGCCGGTCGTTGCAGCCTTTGACGATTTGCTCGCCCGCATGCAACAGAACCCTGATCTTGAGCGTTTTCTGTCGGAACAACGCCTCAACGAGGCCGAGCTGCGACTTGAACAGTACCAACGCAATGCGCTGTGGCGCTTCAATGCCGGACTGCGCCGGATGGAGCTGGACAGCAACATGGGTTTCGTAGCAGGTGTCAGTATTCCATTAAATCGCGGCAATCAGAATCAGGGTCGCATTGACGAAGTCCGCGCGAAACTGGAAGAGACCGCAGCGTTACATGAGGCAGCAGGCATTCGGCTGCAAACCAGCCTGTTTGTTTTATATCAGGAACTACAACACAGCCTGCACCGCGTTACCACCTTGCGCGATGACATCATCCCGCGCTATCAGGAGGCGCTGACGGAAACCCGGCGTGCCTACGAAATAGGCCGTTCCAGTTTTCTGGAATGGATGCAGGTACAGGAGCTGTTGCTGGCTGCCAATGGTGAACTGGTAGAGGCCGGAGCCCAGGCCCTTCAGTACAACATTGAAATTGAACGCCTTACCGGAATGCGCATGCCGCAAGCGGAGTTATCTCTATGACGAAAACTATGAGTGCAAAAATTGTTATGTATTTAACTCTCCAGCTCAGCTTGATACTTGGCGGGTGTCAGGAGTCCGCAGAGGAGAACCCGGCAATCCCCACGTTGGCAACGGCGCTGTCAGAAGAGCGCGGTCCGAACAACGGGCGCCTGTTGTACGACGGCGATTTCGCGCTGGAACTTGCCATTTTTGAAACTGGCGTGCCTCCCGAGTATCGCGCCTGGGCAAGTCTGTCCGGAAATCCGCTGGCGCCGACCGAAGTAGAGTTGCGCGCGAATCTTACCCGTCTGGGCGCTGTCATCGACAATATTGGTTTTGCACCCCAAGGGGATTTTCTGCGTGGTGACATGGTGATCTATGAACCCCACTCCTTCGTCGTGGACATTGTTGCCACCCATGCCGGGACCATTCACCGCTGGAGTTATGAAAGTTTTGAAGGACGCACCCGAATCGATCCGGCGGTGAGCGAAGCGCTGGGTATTGTCACGGCAGTGGCCGGACCCGCTGTCATTGAAGAAAACATTACCGCCTATGGCCGCATTACCATCAATACGGAAAAGATCAGTCACGTCAGCGCCCGCTTCGATGGCAATCTGGAGGAGGTGTATCGCTCCATCGGCGACCAGGTGGAGATCGGTGATCGACTGGCGCTGGTGGAAAGCAACCAGAGTTTGACACCTTACACAATTACTGCGCCACTCAGCGGCATGATCACTGAACGGCATGCCCAGCCGGGTGAACAGACCGAGGGCCGCCAGCTGTTCACCATCACAGACACCTCCACTGTCTGGGCCGACCTGTCGTTGTTCCCCGCCGATCGCTCACGCGTCGATATTGGTTCAACAGTCAGCATCAGCAGCGCTCTGACTGACGCGCCCTTGACCGGCACCATCGATATGTTTCCACCGGTTTCCCAGACCAATCAGGCGGTCACTGCACGCGTAGTACTCGACAACGCTGATGGTCGACTGATCGGCGGTTCCTGGATCAGTGCCAAGGTCAAGGTGGCCGCGACCGAAGTGCCGCTGGCAGTGCGCCGCGAAGCGCTGCAGAACTTCCGCGATTTCACTGTGGTGTTTGCCAAAGTCGGCGATGACTACGAAGTTCGCATGCTCGATCTGGGCCGACAGTCCGATGCATGGGTTGAGGTGTTGGGGGGCCTGGAGCCCGGTGCCACCTATGTCACGCAGAACAGTTACATCCTCAAAGCCGATGTAGAAAAGTCCGGCGCCTCTCACGACCACTAGGGAATTCTCATGCTGGAATCAATTATCGACTTTTCGCTGGCTCGTCGGGGACAGATTATTCTGCTGGTGGTCCTGCTGTCCGGACTGGGCGTGTGGAACTTCAGCCGTCTGCCCATCGATGCGGTACCGGACATCACCAATGTCCAGGTGGCGATCAATACCTCGGCGCCGGGATACACACCGCTGGAAGCCGAGCAACGCATCACCTTCCCGCTGGAAACCGCGATGAGCGGTATGCCTGGCCTGAGCTATACACGATCCCTGTCGCGCTACGGCCTGTCCCAGGTGACGGCCGTGTTTGCAGACGGAACTGACATTTATTTCGCGCGCCAGCAGGTCAGCGAACGCCTGACTGGTGTGCGCGAAAACCTGCCCGCGAATGTCAGCCCCAGTCTGGGCCCGATTGCCACCGGTCTTGGTGAAATTTTCATGTTCACGGTGGATGCTGCGCCCGGGGCACTGAATGCGGATGGCAGCCCGGTCACACCGATTGATCTGCGCAGCATTCATGACTGGATTATCCGCCCACAACTGCTGCGTGTGCCCGGTGTCGTGGAAGTGAATCCGGTCGGCGGTTACAAGAAAGAAATTCTCGTGGCGCCAGATCCGGAGCGACTGCTTGCCTATGGCGTCAGCAGCCAGGATTTGTTTGCGGCATTGCAACGGGACAACCTTAACCGTGGCGCCGGATTTATCGAGCGCCAGGGATCACAGCTATTGATGCGCATTCCGGGACAGGCCGAATCGCTGGACGATCTGCGCAATATCGTCGTTCTGCAAAGAGACAGCATGCCGGTGCAAGTGCGCGATGTGGCGACGGTGGAGGTTGGTCGCGAACTGCGTTCCGGCGCCGCCACCCAGGATGGCCACGAAGTGGTCATGAGTACGGTGTTCATGCTGATCGGCGCCAACAGTCGTACGGTTGCCAGTGCCACCGCAGCCCGGCTGGAAGAGCTCAAAACCAGTCTGCCGCCGGGCATTACTGTCTCGACGGTCTACGATCGCACCAACCTGGTGAACAAGACCTTGCGCACGGTGGAGAAAAATCTGCTGGAGGGCGCACTACTGGTGATTGCCGTTCTGTTCCTGCTGTTGGGCAACATCCGCGCGGCCTTACTCACGGCGGCAGTGATTCCGGTTGCCATGCTGATGACCATTACCGGCATGGTGCAGAGCCAGGTCAGTGCCAGCCTGATGAGTCTCGGGGCGCTGGATTTCGGGCTGATCATTGATGGCAGCGTGATCATCGTCGAGAACTGTCTGCGGCGGCTCAGCGAAGCCGGCAACAAAGGCAGGCTGGCATTGAATGAGCGCCTGGCCGTGGTGTCGGCGGCAACCCGGGAAGTAATCAGGCCGGCCCTGTTCGGTGTTTTTATCATCACCGCCGTTTACCTCCCGATCTTCGCACTGGAAGGTGTGGAAGGAAAAATGTTTCATCCGATGGCGATTACCGTGGTCATTGCGCTGCTCAGCGGCATGCTGCTTTCCATAACTTTTATACCCGCCTGTGTTGCGCTGCTGTTCCGGCAACCGGTCGTGGAACGCAGAAACCCGGTGATGCTGGCCGCCCATGCGCTGTATCAGCCGCTATTGAAAGTAGCGCTGCGCTTGCGCTGGCTGGTGTTGATGCTGGCGCTTGCTCTGGTCGCGTTCTGCATTGCGCTGGCCGGACAACTGGGTCGCGAATTCATTCCCAATCTGGACGAGGGCGATATCGCCATGCATGCGCTGCGCATCCCTGGCACATCGCTCGGACAGGCAGTCAGTCTGCAACTGCAACTGGAAGAGGAGATAAAAAAGCAGCCGGAAGTAGCGCTGGTGTTTTCCAAGATCGGCAGTTCCGAGGTTGCCACCGATCCGATGCCGCCGAGTGTCGCCGACACCTTTATCATTCTGAAGGAGCGTGCATTGTGGCCTGATCCGACCCGGGAAAAGTCCCGGGTGGTGGCTGACATTGAGGCGCTGGTTACGCCCATACCGGGCAATCGCTATGAATTTCTGCAGCCGATCCAGATGCGCTTCAATGAATTGATTGCCGGCGTACGCAGTGAACTGGCAGTGAAGGTGTTCGGTGATGACTTCGATCAGTTGATTGCTGTTGGCGAGCAGATTGAAGCAGTGCTGTCCGGCGTTGCGGGCGCGGCCGACGTCGCGGCGGAACAGGCCACCGGACTGCCGTTCATTACCATCCATCCGCGACGTGAAGTTCTGGCCCGACTGGGCCTCAGTATCAGTCATTTGCAGGATACGGTTGCGCTGGCGCTGGGTGGCGCCGTGGCCGGGCAATATTACGAAGGCGATCAACGATCCGACATCGTGGTCAGACTGCCGGAGAACTTGCGACAAAATCCGGACAGCTATCGCTACCTGCCGGTCTTTCTGGATGACGGCAGTTATGTTCCCCTGGGAGAAATCGCCGACCTTGATACCGGCACCGGTTATAACCAGGTGTACCGGGAAAACGGCAAGCGTCGCGTGGTGGTTACCGCCAACGTACGCGGGCGCGATCTGGGCTCATTCGTCAGTGATGTTCAAGCAGCCGTGACAGCGGGTGTCGTCCTGCCGCCCGGTTACTGGATAGAGTACGGGGGCACCTTTGAACAACTGGAGTCGGCCATAGATCGCCTGCTAGTCGTGGTGCCCGTGACACTGCTGCTGATCGCGATACTGCTGGTTATTGCACTCGGTTCTGTGCGCGATGCTGCCATTATATTCTCCGGCATTCCGCTGGCTCTGACCGGTGGCGTACTGGCACTCACGGCGCGCGGGATTCCATTTTCCATATCGGCCGGTGTCGGCTTCATCGCTCTGTCCGGCATCGCGGTGCTGAATGGTCTGGTGATGCTGTCGTTCATCCGCGACCTGCGCAGGCAGGGCCTCGCGCTGGAGGATGCGATCGTTGCAGGTGCGCTTGGGCGGCTGCGTCCGGTACTGATGACTGCGCTGGTTGCTTCACTGGGATTCATTCCCATGGCGCTGAACAGTGGTATCGGCTCAGAGGTGCAGCGACCGTTGGCGACGGTCGTGATCGGCGGCATAATTTCCTCTACGTTGCTGACTCTGGTCGTACTGCCGGCCTTGGTTCGGTTAGTCGGTGGCCGGTCTATCGGATCAAGGGGTCAGGTTACTTGATTCTGAGGATTTTTTGAACGCCTCTGACTTCCTATCTCCGCCCCACTTGGTGCACTGAACTTTTCGACCTGATGCAGCTTCAATTTCTTGTTTGAATTTATCGTTCCCGGAAAAATCAAGAAACC
>SHZL01000070.1 GCA_009692275.1 Lysobacterales bacterium
AAAAAGCTCGTCGCGAAGGGATTCCGCGTGCTGCTGCAAAAAAACGCCGGCGATGCTGCCGGGTTTCCCGACTCGCTCTATGCCGGATCTGAGTTACTGGAGGATGCCGCATCCATCCTGGGACAAGCGGATGTGTATCTGTGGGTTCAGGCCCCGGACGCACACCGCCTTTCTGCATTGCGCGAGGGTGCGCTGGCAATGGGCCTGGTGTTTGCCCACCGCAATGACGCTATCGTCGGGGCACTCAATGCACGCAAGGCCAGCTGCTGTGCGATGGAACTGGTTCCGCGCATTTCACGGGCGCAAAGCATGGACGTCCTGTCGTCGCAGGCCACCGTGGCAGGCTATGAAGCCGTGCTGCGAGCCGCCAGCCTTGCACCCAGGCTGTTTCCAATGCTCACTACCGCAGCAGGTACTTTACGGCCATCCACTGTCGTCGTGATCGGCGCCGGGGTCGCCGGCCTGCAGGCCATTGCCACGGCCCGCCGACTGGGCGCCAGGGTCGAGGCCTATGATATCCGCGCTGCAGCGAGGGAACAGGTCGAGTCCCTTGGCGCCAAGATGATCGATACCGGCGTCAATGCACAAGGCGAAGGCGGCTATGCCCGGGAACTCACCGATGAAGAGAAGCAACAGCAAGCCGCCATGCTGGCCGAACACCTGTCCCGCTGTGACGTAGTGATTTCGACCGCTGCAATTCCCGGCAGGCCAGCACCCAAGATCATCAGCAGGGCGATGGTGGAAGGCATGGGCGCCGGCGCAGTCATCGTGGACCTGGCGGCCGAGTCCGGTGGCAACTGCGAACTGACCGAACCAGGCAAAACGGTGCGCCACCGAGGCGTGACGATAGACGGGCCGCTTAACCTCGCCAGTCTGGCTGCAATTCACGCCAGTGAAATGTATGCAAAGAACTTGCTCAACCTGTTGGAACTGATGGTGCAGAATGGACAAATCAACATCAACCGCGAGGATGAAGTGGTAGCCGGTTGCCTGCTCACGCACGGCGGAGAACTTGTGCACGCAGGCACGGCGAAACTGCTCGCCCAGCCAGGTTGAATGGCCCAATTTGATCATCAACAAGAGTTAAACATTCACCCTGATAACTTAACCCTGGAAAACTGATTTTCAGGAACACGCACACAGGACAAGCACATGGAAGGATTTGTTGCGATTTACATCTTCATGCTGGCGGCATTTACCGGCTATGAAGTCATCTCCAAGGTTCCAACCATACTGCACACCCCGTTGATGTCCGGGTCCAATTTTGTTCACGGCATCGTGCTGGTAGGGGCCATGGTGGCTTTGGGCCATGCTACTACCCCCGCGGAGCAGATCATCGGTTTTATTGCCGTGCTGTTGGGTGCTGGAAACGCAGTGGGCGGCTACGTGGTGACGGAGCGCATGCTGGAGATGTTCAAGTCCAGCAAGGAGAGCCGTTGATGGATGGCTTTTTGCGCCCCGGACTTGCCCATGGCCTGATCCAGGTGAGCTACTTCATTGCCGCTATTCTGTTCATTTCCGGCCTGAAAAAAATGAGCCACCCGGCAACGGCAAAAGGCGGAATTGTCCGGGCTGGGGCCGGTATGGTGGTCGCCACCCTGATCACGTTTGCCGAGCCGCAAATGCATAACTATTTGCCCATGACCAGTGCCATATTCATTGGCGGAGTGCTGGCCTGGTGGTCGGGCAAACGCGTTGCCATGACGGACATGCCACAGATGATCGCACTCTACAACGGCATGGGCGGCGGTGCCGCCGCAGCTATTGCAGCGGTCGAACTGCTGCGCGTCCTGACCGGGGATGGTCTCAGTCATGAGTCCTTTGCCGCACGTGAACTGGCTGTTTTGGGCGCACTGATCGGCACCGTGGCATTTTCCGGTTCCCTCATCGCATTTGCCAAACTACAGGGTTGGATGCGGAAGGTTCGCCGTTTTTCAGGACAGCAGGCGCTGAATGCCATCCTGTTCCTGGCCTTGCTGGTGCTGGGCTTTCTGCTGGCGCGCACGGAATTTTCGGTTGAGGAATACGTCGCATTCTTTGCCATTGCCCTGCTCATTGGCGTGCTGATGACGATACCTATCGGCGGTGCCGACATGCCGGTGGTCATTTCACTGTACAACGCCCTGACCGGCCTCGCGGTGGGCTTTGAAGGCTTCGTGCTGCAAAACCCGGCCATGATGATCGCTGGCATCGTAGTTGGAGCGGCTGGCACGCTGCTGACCCAGTTGATGGCGCACGCCATGAACCGGCCAATCAGCAACGTCCTGTTCTCCGGGTTCGGCACCGGTGATGATGGCGCATCGACCATGGCGGTGAGCGGCAGCATGAAAGCCATTGATGCTGCCGATGCGGCTATCACCATGGCGTATGCAGAGAAAGTCATCATCATACCCGGCTATGGGATGGCGGTTGCGCAAGCCCAGCACAAGATTTGGGAACTGGTGAAGATACTGCTCGAAAAAGGCGTCAAGGTAAGCTTTGCGATTCACCCCGTTGCCGGCAGAATGCCCGGCCACATGAACGTCCTGCTGGCTGAAGCGGGCGTGCCTTATGACCTCATTTACGACCTCGAAGACGTCAACAGCCAGTTCCCGACGACGGACGTGGCACTGGTGATCGGCGCCAATGACGTGGTGAACCCCGCTGCCCGCAAGGATACTTCCAGTCCCATTTATGGCATGCCCATCCTGGACGCGGACAAAGCGCGCAACGTGTTTGTCATCAAGCGTGGCCAGGGAACCGGATTTTCCGGTATTGAAAACCTGCTGTTTTTCGAGGACAACACCCGCATGTGTTATGGCGATGCCCAGGACGTGGCGCAGAAACTTATTGCCGGGGTCAAAGCATTATAGGTTGACTATACTGTTGTAGTAATGTATAACACCTTAATACCCTGACACTTTAACATGCTAATCACATTGGCCCGCTGACACTGAAGGTAAACGAAATGAACTCTTTGCGCCTCGCTGTACTGCTGTCGATAGCTTTATTCACGCTGTCCTCTTGTGGAAAGGAAGAAGAGGCCCCCACCAGCGCGGATGCGGGCGATGGTCCCCATAACTCCCTGCTCAGCTATGTGCCAGCCGGCACGCCTTACCTGGGCGGCAACCTTGCACCCGCTCCCAACGATGTCATCGACAGCTTCCTGAAGCGACTGGAGCCGGCAGCTGCAACTGCCCAGGCGCAGCTGGATGAATTGAAGGCACAAATGGAAGCCAGTCCCGATGGTGCGGACCCGGCTTCCCGCCTGGGCCTGGCGGTGTTGCATGAGCTGGATGGCAAATTGAACCGCGCCGGCCTTGAAAGCCTTGGTTTGGACCTGCAGGGACAACAGGTCTTTTATGGCATGGGCGTATTTCCAACGGCACGTGTGGAACTGGGTGATGCACAGGCGCTCAAGGCCACGGTGCAGCGCGTGCTTGACGCGACGGGAATAACGGAACCACAGCAGGAATTCCAGGGTGTAGCGTACTGGAAGGTAGCGGCGGAGTCCGATCCCAGCCAGGGCAAGCTTCCAGTCAGTGTCTATATCGCCATACTGGAAGACCACATTGCCTTCAGCATTTTCCCTGACAGCGGCCAAACCGAGTTGTTGCCGCTGTTTCTCGGCCTGAAAAAACCGGATACTTCGGACGCTGAAACCAGGCTCAAAGCGGTGCAGAGCAAGTACGGTTACACACCCTATTTTGCAGCAGTGGCGGACATGTCTTTGCTGGCTGATGAGTTACTGAGCCCGGACGCCCTGTTCGTGCGCTCTGCAGGTGACTGGTACACCAAGGAGTTGGCGGGCCTCGGCGACCAGTGCAAAAGTGAGTTCAGAGAGATTATCGGTCATACGCCGCGACTGGTGATGGGCTCTACCGAACTCACAGCCAATGCCATCGGCATGCAATACGTGGTGGAAACCCAACCGGACCAGGCCCTGCAACTCATAGGGCTGCTGGCAGATGTTCCCATGGGTACCGCAGCGTCCAATCGCCTGCTTGAGTTCGCGTTCGGACTGAAGGTAGGCGCAGTCCGGGATTTTCTGCTGGCCAAGGCAACGGCGGTCACCGCATCGCCTTACCAATGCGAGCAACTGCAAGATCTGAATGCGCAGGCGACCGCAACACTGGCCAAGCTCAACGAACCCTTGCCACCCCTGGTTAATAATTTTCGCGGCCTGCGCCTGAGCCTGAACCAACTCAGTATGGGCCAGTCGTCCGTTCCTGAGGCGGCGGCCGGGCTGCTGGCTGTCCACGTGGATCAGCCGGAACTCTTTGTCGGCATGGCGCAGATGTTTCTGCCCGACCTGTCATCGCTCAAGCTGGTCAAAGGCGAGCCGCCCGTGCAACTGCCGCAGACCATGATTCCGCTGGCAGATACCGTGGCGTTTGCTGCACTGACCGAGAGCGCAATCGGGATTGCGATGGGCGCGGATGAAGAAAAAGCACTGGTGCCATACCTCGAGCAATCGGCAGCGACAAACGGAACCTTTCTTTCCGTGAGCTACGACAGCGCTGCCTACCTGGATTTCACCAGCAAGCTGCAGGACGGCCTCGAAGAGTTTACCGAACAGGCAGATGAAACAGCAGACCCCGAGGCAGGGCAGCAAGGCCCGGTCAAGACCGTTTCCGAGGCCATGCGACAAGCCTACGCCAACGCGGTAGACCGTTCACAAATCGACGCGCGTTTCACTGAGCAGGGCTTGCTGATTGACAGCCGCATGACCTTTAAGTGAGTTGCATTTCCTGCAGGAAACTCTGATTTATTCAGAGTTTCCTTCATTAATACCTGAAATGCTTGATATTCTCGCCTTTCTGCCCCAGATCGGTCATCGCTTCAATGCCGATCCGGAGATGCAGGCCGACCCAGTCGGCGGTGACTTTCTTGTCGAATTCCTCGGTTTTTACTCCGTCCGGAGTTACCGGGACGTCTGAAACCAGCAGCAAGGCACCGCGGGAAATTTCGTTGGCGTGCCCGACGATGAACAAGGTTGCGGTCTCCATGTCGATGCCTATGCAGGTCATATCGTGCAATTTCTGGTGGAACTCTTCGTCATATTCCCACACCCTGCGGTTGGTGGTGTACACGACGCCGGTGCGATAGCCCACCCCGTGCTCGAGTATCTTGTCCGATACAAACTTGTGCAACTTGAACGACGGCAATGCAGGCACTTCCGGCGGGAAATAATCGTTGCTGGTTCCCTCGCCCCTGATCGCCGCAATGGGCAGGATGAAATGCCCGATTTCTGTCGACTTTTTCAGACCACCGCACTTGCCCAGGAAGAGCACGCCCTTGGGCGCAACCGCGGACAGCAGATCCATGATTGTCGCTGCCTGGCTGGAGCCCATGCCAAAATTGATAATGGTAAGGCCCGCGTCATTGGTAGCAGCTTGCATGGCGTGATCTTCGCCGTGAATTTCGCAATTAAACTGGCTGGCAAATTGCTGCACGTAGGTGTGGAAATTCGTCAGCAGGATGTATTCGCCGAATTTGTCCAGTGGCATACCGGTATAGCGGGGCAGCCAGTTACGCGTGATCTCCAGCTTGCTTAGCATGTCGTTCTCCTTTTATGCGCTACTCATTGGCGAGCACTTCCCGTGCCAGTGGTATCGTGATTCTGCGTTTGCCCTGCAATGCCACCAAACGAATCGCTTCGAGGTTTTCCAGCAATACGCTGATATTTCTGCCACCACGGCTCAACAGGTAGTTCAAAACGTCCTGTGGAAGCTCAATGCCAAGCGCAGCTGACCTGCTGCGCAATACCCCGGCTTTTCCCTCGTCGTCCAGGGGTTCGAGTTGCAGGCGCAAACCCCAGGTCAGCCGCGATGCCAGATCCGGCAGCTTGAATTGTACGGCCGACAAAGGCTGTGAACTACTCACCACCAGCTTGCCCCCTTCCGCCCTGAAGCGGTTGAAAAAATCAAACAAGGCTTTTTCCCAGGCGGGCTGGCCAGCTACGCAGTCCACGTCGTCAATACACACGAGGTCCATGGTTTCCAGGCCACCGAGGCCCGCCGCGGCAGTATCAGGCAGTTGCCACAGGGAAATGTAGAAAGCGCCGAGGCCCAGGCCCTGCGCACGGTTCACCATGGCATTCAGCAAGTGGGTTTTGCCGCTACCTTCAGCGCCCCTGAGAAATACGCAGCCGTCAGCAGATTGCAACAACTCTTGCAGTGCAGTGACTACTTTACGGTTCGGGCCGGGAACGAATTCCTCAAACCGGTCCGGCCGCCGGCCCTCCAGCGGCAGCAATATTTGAGCTGCAGAAGACATCCGGCTCTCCTCACCCCTTACCGCGGCCAGGCGATTCAGGTGCCATGCTGGTGATGCCGTCGTGCCTTGATGCTCCAGATGGCCACGTATTGAACCCCGGATGCGACCGTTGTCAGTGCCACAGTGTAAATCAACCACTGGTTCCACGGTCCGACAGTCCGGGGAAACACCAGGCCCAGCATCACCGCCACGATCAGCACGATCTGCAGCAGGGTATTGCATTTGCTCAGCAGGGTGGGATGGGAGTTGACGATCGGGGTGATAAAGTTGTGGTAATAGAGCCCGCCGCAGACAATCACGACATCACGCAGCACCACGAGAAGAACCAGCCACCAGGGTAAATGACCCAGCCACGCCAGTGTCAGGGTGGTGGAAACCAGCAGCAACTTGTCAGTCAGCGGATCCAGGACTCCGCCAAAGTGAGTCATCCAGCCGAAGCGCCTGGCGATGTAACCGTCCAGCAAGTCGCTGATGCCGGCAAAAACTGCCAGCAACAGTGCGGCCGCGTTATCGCCGGTCAACAGCCAGTAGACTATGGGGCCGGCCGCCAACATGCGGAACAGGGTCAGGGCATTAGGAAAAAGCCTCAGGCTCATGGCAGCAGAGAATACTCGCCAGCAGCTTTGGTTGGGGCGAGGACCCCGTCAGTCTCCAGGGCGCTCAGCAGGTACTCCGGCAAGGCATTCAGCGTCAGAGAAAATGTCACCTTTCGCGGGGCCGCGGCCAGCACTTCCACCCGCTCGACCAGGCTTAATTTCTGCAAGTAAACAAGGCAGCGGGCGTAATCGCCGGCCCTGGCAATGCCAGTGACGGACACCTCCATAGTTTGCTGGCCCTGGTCTGCCGTCGCGATGGAATTGAGCGCGACGACTTGGTCGATGGCCATGTTCATGCCTTCCGCCAGCGCCAATTGAATGTCCGGGTTGCGGTTACGCCAGGACTTCACCTGCCCCATGTAGTCCATGTTCATGCGCACATTCCAATCCTGGCCTTCACGCCGGGCCGCAATGACCAGTGCATCGGCCGGACCTGATTCCACCAGTTCTTCGGTATATCCTCCCCACAACAACTGCGGGTCTACCGCATAAACACCTGACTCGTCCGGCTGGGGGCGGATTACCGGCATCCCCCGTGCACTGGCAATGGCAGCCACGCCATCCCAGGCGTACCCCAGTTCAACCGGCATGATGGCCCGGCTTGTCCCGTCATCAACCACGAACCAAACGGTCAGCGGGCGCCGTTCCGGTTTCCAGATGGGCAGTTGCAGGCTCTTTGCCAGGTCGGCAACGGCGACGCCGGAAAATTCGACGACGAGATACGTCTGCTCACTCACTTCTCCATCCGGCAACGGGAGTTCCCGGTCGCTGTAGTAGAACGTAACGGCCAGTGCAGCGGCATTCCGAATGGCAGGCCCAGGATCGGGGTACGCCTCGAAAGTTCTCAATCCGCTGACTTTTTGCAGAACCTGTAATAAAGCCAGCGACATTGCCCGCTTTTGCTCTGCAGCAGACTGGTCTGCCACCTGCGCCTCACCGGTATACAAACCCGAATCAATCGCAAACAGCAAGCCCTTATGCGCAAACACGGCGCAAGTCGACACAAGTATGGAGAGCAGCAGTTTTCTCATGGAATCTTTTAGGGAAACCGGAAGCAATCCCCGGCATGAATAAGATACCATAGGCGGTCAGACACTCGTAATCACTCTGCCCGGCGGGTTTTTCCTTGAGCACCGAGAACACTCCAAAGCATGGCCTTTCCTATCGCGATTCCGGGGTCGATATTGACGCCGGCGACGAACTGGTTGAACGGATCAAACCCGCTGCGCGGAGCACGATGCGCCCGGAAGTCCTGAACGGCCTGGGCGGTTTTGGCGCCCTGTTCCAGCTTGATTCTGGAAAATGGCGTGAACCGGTGCTGGTATCAGGCACGGATGGCGTGGGGACCAAGCTGCTATTTGCCCGGCAAATGGGACGGCACGACACCATCGGCATCGACCTGGTGGCGATGTGTGTCAATGACATTCTCACCAGCGGCGCAGAACCACTGTTCTTCCTGGACTATTACGCCTCCGGCAAACTCGACGTGGCGGTGGCCGAAACCGTGATTCGCGGCATTGCCGATGGCTGCCGACAGGCTGGCTGCTCCCTCATCGGCGGCGAAACAGCAGAGATGCCGGGCATGTACGGTGCCGGCGACTACGACCTCGCCGGGTTTGCGGTAGGCATAGTGGAGCGATCCAAACTGCTGGATGGCAGTCGCATAGCGGCAGGCCATCGCCTGCTGGGCATGGCTTCCTCCGGTCCGCATTCCAATGGCTATTCTCTGGTGCGCAAGGTCCTTGAAGTCACTAAAGCCGATCTGGAAACCCCGCTACGCAACCCCGATGGCACAACTGTGACCCTGGGTGCGGCCTTGCTGGCACCCACCATCATTTACGTCAAACCACTGCTGGACATGCTCAAGTCGGGCACCATTGATGGCCTGGCTCACATTACCGGTGGCGGGCTTACAGAGAATGTCGTGCGCGTGCTGCCGGAAAACACCGGACTGGTGATCAACCCCGAATCCTGGCCCCGGCCAGCAGTTTTCGACTGGCTGCAGCAACACGGCGGCATCCAGCCCGGTGAGATGTTACGCACCTTCAATTGTGGAATCGGCATGGTGATGGTTGCCCGGGCCGACGCCGCCCCCGCCCTGATCCATGCATCCAATATGGCAGGCATCCCGTGCCGGGATATTGGCTACGTTCGCGAGCACGGTAGTGGCCAGCGAGTGGAATTTGCCACGCAGTGAGTGTGCGCAGGATCACGGTACTGATTTCCGGCGGGGGCAGCAATCTGCAGGCCTTGATTGATGCACGCGATCAAGGCCGACTCAAGGTGGAAATCAGTCTCGTGATCAGCAGCCGTGCCGATGCTTTTGGCCTGGAACGCGCACGCAAGGCCGGCATTCCCACCAGCATCCTGCAACAGGATGAATTCCCCCGACGCGCGGACTACGACAGAAAACTGGCAGAACTGATCGCCGTGGGTAGTCCCGACCTGGTCGTGCTGGCTGGTTTCATGCGCATTGTAGGCCCCGAAGTTTTGCAGCGCTTTGCCGGCAAATTGATCAATTTGCACCCTTCCCTGCTACCCCTGCATCGTGGCACCAACACCTATGAACGCGCGATCAAGTCAGGCGATACGGAGCATGGGGCCAGCGTGCATTTTGTGACTGCCGACCTGGATGCCGGCCCGGTAATTTCGCAGGTGCGCATTCCCATCGACGCACAGGACCAGCCAGCTACCCTCGCCGCCCGGCTCTCGCCCAGGGAGCACCAGTTGTTGGTGGCAACGGTTGAATTGTTCAGCCATTGCCCGGTCGAATGCACGCATGGCGTGATTACCCTGGATGGAGAAACCCTGAAGCAACCTCTGGTACTGGATCCCAATGGCTTTTTCTAAACTCCACTTCGGTATCAGCGCTGGCATCCTGGCGGTCACCGCCTTTTTTGCGCCTAACTTGTGCGCTGAGCCGCGACCATACCAGCTGAGTTACGAGGTCTATCGAAACGGCAAACTGGCCGGCCAGGCTGAAGTCGACATGCAACAGAAAGGCGAACAATGGATCATCCGCAGTGCAGGCAGTGGCACCCGCGGCCTGGGCCGTTTGCTTGGCGTTACTGACGCAGAACAGGTGGAAGGATATTTTCTGGATGGCAGGTTTCGACCGGAACACTTCAGCCATCATTCCCGGCTTGCGGGCATCAGCGACGACTGGTCCGCGAAATTCAACTGGCAGGACGGCACTGTCGCCATCACGAAAGACGACGACGTGTTGTCGCTGGACATGGGCACCGGTGCACTGGATAAATTGTCACTGAATGTTGAGCTGCAACGGCGGCTTCGCGAGCAGGTTCCCGACCTGCAGTTTTTCCAGGTCTCTGATGACAAGATCAAGCCACAAACGTATCGCTTGCTTCCCCGGGAGCAGCTCGAAACCAGCCTCGGCTGCCTCAACACCGTCCCGGTAGAACTTGTGCCCACCGGTAGCACGCGCTTTGCAAGGAGTTGGCATGCGCCTGAGCTTGATTTCCTGACCGTGCGCCTTGAACGAGCCAAGACAAATGGCGTTCACCTGGAGATGCGTATCAGCGCGATGGTGCTTGATGGCAAAAGAATCGATCCTGTTGCCCCATGTTCAGCAACTCATTCCGGGTCCAGCGGCCCGGATGGTGCTGCTGGGCGGTTGCTTCCAATGCGCCGTATGCGTGCTCCCAGCTGACCCAGTTTTTCCTCAATATTTTCGTAGCCACGATCTATGTGGTATACCCGGTCTATGCGGGTTTGACCCTGGGCAACCAGGCCCGCCAGCACCAGGCTGGCAGAAGCACGCAAGTCGGTGGCCATGATGGGCGCGCCGGTCAACTGGGGAACGCCCC
Organism: Lysobacterales bacterium; assembly: GCA_009692275.1. Taxonomy (GTDB): domain Bacteria; phylum Pseudomonadota; class Gammaproteobacteria; order Xanthomonadales; family SZUA-36; genus SHZL01. Next base: position 10,682 of record SHZL01000070.1, read on the forward strand.
GGACAATGGCCGAATTGCCCTTGAGCTGGATGTCGGCCCCGAGCCGCCTGAGTTCCTGCACGTGCATGAAGCGGTTTTCGAACACGGTTTCGGTGATTATCCCGGTGCCCTCGGCAACGGAGTTGAGAGCGGTGAATTGCGCCTGCATATCGGTGGGGAAAGCCGGGTACGGTGCCGTGGT
>SHZL01000071.1 GCA_009692275.1 Lysobacterales bacterium
CGGATCAGGTTCCAGCAAGGGCGCCAGTACATGCCCTTCCATGTGATGTACCGCGATGGCAGGAACACCCAGCGCCAGGGCCAGTGCGCGACCCACGGCAGCGCCCACCAGCAGGGCACCGATCAGCCCGGGCCCGGCGGTATAGGCTATGCCCCCGAGCTCCGAGCGCACCGTTCCCGCTTGTTCCAGGCATTGGTCAATCAGGGGCAGCAGCTTGCGCACATGATCGCGCGAGGCAATCTCGGGAACCACGCCGCCATATTCGGCGTGAATGTGCGCCTGCGAATACAGCGCATGCGACATGAGGCCGAGTTCACCGTCATAAACGGCGACTCCGGTCTCGTCGCAGGATGTTTCTATTCCCAGCACACGCACAATGTGAAATCTCCAAACCCCGGCTAAACCCGGCACCAGCAGGGTTACAGCAAACAAGTATGCGTCAAGGCTGTTGCGAAAGGCTACCCGCCGGTCCCACGACTGCGCGAAGGCCAGGCGTCTACTATGGTATTGTCTGCCGCTCGCTTTCAGGCAGGATCCAATCTTGAGCCAGGCACTGGGCATAGCTGCCACGGGTCATGCAGAGACCTCGCGTGCAGCCGCGGAAATCCTCAGGGCAGGAGGCAATGCCTTTGATGCCGCGATTGGGGCGTTGGCTGCTGCCTGCGTGGCGGAACCGCTGATGGTCAGCCTCGCCGGAGGTGGCTTCCTGCTGGCCCGCACCGGCGCTGGCAAGGCCCGTGTCTACGATTTCTTCTGCCAGACCCCTGCCAGAAAACAGCCGGAACCGGAAGTGGATTTCTTCCCTATCATCGCCAACTTTGGTGAGGATACACAGGAATTTCACATGGGCATGGGCGCGATGGCCGTACCGGGCTGCGTTGCCGGCATGTTCAGGGTGCACCGCGACCTCGGGCGCATGCCCATGGCGGACGTGCTCGCGCCTGCCGTTGATCTCGCACGCCAGGGCGTGTGCATGGACACTTTGCAGCACTACATCGTGCGCATCCTCGAGGCGCTATTGCGGGCGGATCGCGCTTTGTTCAATTTGTTCGAATCGCCATCCCGCCCAGGCGAATTGATCGGCACTGGGGAAATCATGCGCAACCCCGCCCTGGCTGATCTTGCGACCTACCGTGTGGAACTGCGCGACCCATTGCGTTTCAGCCACGGCGGTGCGCACCGCCTGATCAATCCTCCACCTTCGCCCGGCGGTTGCCTGACCGCATTCGTGCCTGCGCTGCTTGGCGAGTGGCTGCCGCGGAATGGCACCGGGGCTAGCCACTGGGGTGAGCCCGGCCATGTGCGCGCGTTAGTGCGGGCGTTGCGTGCAGCCAGCCTGGCGCAGGAAGATGCACTGCTGCGATTGCTGGCCCGGGAAAATCTTGCCCGCTGGCACAGTGAGGTTCAGTGGGACAACCTGTTCAGCCGCGGCACGACCCATATCAGCATTGCAGACCGGGCCGGTAACGTGGCCAGCCTCACCGCATCAAATGGCGAAGGCAACACCTACGTGCTGCCGGGGACGGGCATTATTCTCAACAACATGCTGGGCGAGGAAGACCTCAACCCTGGCGGATTCCATCGCTGGCGGGAAAACAGCCGATTGGCCTCGATGATGTCACCCATGATCGCAGAATGTCCGGACGGCAGCGTGCTGGCGTTGGGAACCGGCGGTTCCAACCGCATCCGCAGTGCCATGTGCCAGGTGCTGGTCAATATCCTGGATTTCGGGCTGCCGCTGTCCGCAGCGGTGGAGGCGCCCAGACTGCACCTGGAGCGGAAACAACTGAGCATAGAGGCGGGTTTTGGGGAGCCCACGCTGCGCGATTTGCGTGCGCAGTTGCCCACGCTGCATGAATGGCCTGCCCTGAACCAGTTCTTTGGGGGCGTTCATTCGGTGCGATTTTCAGCCCGGGGCCGATTTGAGGGCGCAGGGGATCCGAGGCAGGCGCTACGGTAGCGATTGCATGAAGCATTAAACCCTTGTTAAAATGCGCGGCTGTGCAATTTTGCCCAATAAACGAAAAGAGTGTTGATTAATGCCAAGTGTAAAACTCCGCGAAAACGAGCCCTTTGAATACGCCCTGCGCCGTTTCAAGCGTTCCTGCGAAAAAGCAGGCGTGCTGGCTGAGACCCGCCGTCGCGAGTTCTATGAAAAGCCCACCCAGGAACGCAAGCGCAAAGCTGCGGCAGCGGTAAAGCGCAACTTGCGGCGCATGTCGCGTGAAGTGGTTCGCCGCGTCCGGATGTACTGATGCCCATGCACTGAAGTTATCCGGCTGGCCCGCCCGGGCTGGCCTTGTAAAATCGGCCAAAGATCCGCGCCTTGAATCTGAACATTATGCGGTGCATTCTGTTTTCCCTGGAATTGCGCGGAGGTTACTGAGAAATGTCACTGAAGGCCCAAATCCTGGATGACGTAAAAAATGCCATGCGCGCGCAGGATCGCGAACGGCTTGGCGCCCTGCGTCTAATTTCGGCCGCCATCAAGCAAATTGAAGTCGACGAGCGTATTGAGCTCAATGATGCGCAAGTGCTTGCCGTGCTTGACAAAATGGTCAAGCAGCGCCGCGAGTCCCTGGAGCAATTCGAAAAAGCAGGGCGGGAAGACCTTGCCGCAAAAGAACGTTTCGAATTGGGCATCATCCAGGCCTACATGCCGGAACCCCTGAGCGCAGAGGAACTCACTGCCTTGATCCGATCCGCCATCGTGCAGCTTGGTGCCAGCAGTATCCGTGACATGGGTCCGGTGATGAATGCCCTGCGGGAGCAGGTGCAGGGGCGGGCAGACATGAAAGCCGTAAGCCAGGCCGTCAAGGCCCAGCTCAGCGCCTGAACATGCCCGGCAGGTCAGCCGTATGAGCGGCCTGATACCAGAATCCTTTGTGGAAGAACTGCTGGGACGCACAGATATCGTGGAACTGATTGAGCGCCATGTGCAGCTCAAGCGCTCCGGCCGTGAGTACCACGCCTGCTGCCCCTTCCATGATGAGAAGACCCCGTCGTTCACGGTGAGCCCGCAGAAACAGTTCTATCACTGTTTCGGCTGTGGAGCACACGGTTCCGCGATCGGTTTCATGATGCATTACGAGGGCCTGGAATTCGTTGATGCCGTGGAAGAACTGGCGCGACATGCCGGGCTGACCGTACCGCGGGAGGTCGGGAACAAGCGCCAACCGGAGGAATCCCTGTTCTCCACCCTGGAGGCAGCCAAGAGCTACTACCAGGAACAGTTGCGCGTGCACCCGGAAGCGACTGAATACCTTAAGCAACGGGGCCTGTCCGACGAAATTGCCCTTGAGTTTGAAATCGGCTTTGCCCCGGCAGGCTGGACTGGCCTTACCGGCCAATTGGGCAGCAGCAAAGAGAAACTGGCGCTGATGCAGCGCGCTGGCCTGCTGAGCGAAGGCCAAAAAGGCAAAGGAAGTTACGACAAATTTCGCCATCGCATCATGTTCCCGATCCATGATCGCAGAGGCCGGGTCATAGGATTTGGCGGCCGGGCGCTTAAGGACGATGGTCCGAAGTACCTTAATTCGCCGGAAACGGAGTTGTTTCACAAAGGCCGCGAGCTCTATGGCCTGTACCGCGCGCGCAAGAGCCAGGCACGTCTTGAGCGGATCATCGTGGTGGAAGGGTATATGGACGTGGTGGCGCTGGCCCAGTTTGGGTTCAGCAATTGTGTTGCCACGCTGGGCACGGCCACAACCGGCGACCAGGTGGACCTGGTTTTTCGTGCGGCGGACGAGGTCATTTTTTGTTTTGATGGCGATAATGCAGGGAGAAAAGCTGCCTGGAGAGCCCTGGAGTCCACCCTGCCCAGGCTGCGCGAGGGCCGCCAGGCGCGGTTCCTGTTCCTCCCCGAGGGCGAGGATCCGGACAGCATGGTGCGCCGTCACGGAGCGGCTGCATTTGGGGATTTGCTGGCGCGCGCCCAGCCGCTGTCCGGGTTTTTCTTCGATCATTACACCTCGATGGTCGATATGGTCTCTATTGACGGCAGGGCGCGACTGGTTGAACTGGCCAAACCTCAGCTACAATCCATTCCTGAAGGTGTGTTTCGCGACATGATGCTGGAACAACTGCAAACCCTGGCCCGCCATCGCCTGGATGAGCCGCGGGTACCCAGAGCAGCGCCAGTCCGCCCCACCCGAAGCCGGTCCCGCGATGCGGGGGTGCTGCAACCACGGACACCGTTGCGGCTGGCACTGGCGCACCTGGTACAGAACCCTGCACTGGTTCGATGGGTCAGTAAGGAACAGAAACTGGAAAACTGTGACTTGCAGGGGATGGAAATTTACCGGGAGTTGGTTGATTTTTGCGCACAACACCCCCACATGACCACAGCCCAGTTGCTGGAAAGGTGGAAGGACCATGCGGCGCAGCCGCATTTGCAAACGCTGGCAACCTGGCCGTTGCAAGGGGAAGACGAACAGCAGGTGCATGAGTTCAAGGATGCGCTGACCGGCCTGGAGTTGCAGTGGACGGAAACCCGGATCGGGCGAATGCAGAAAACCATCGATCAGAACACAGAAGAAAAGCAATTGCAGCGCGATTTGCTGCTGCGTCGTCAAGAGCTGAGGCAGGCCCTCGCCGGCGAAAGGAAATGATGTGGAACCCGCTTGAAATCAGGTCGCCGGATGCGGGTTCTTGGGCTATAGTTAACTAACATCGACGCAAATCATATGAATCAAAACCAGCAATCACAACTGAAAGACCTGATCACCCAGGGCAAAGAGCAGGGTTTTCTGACCTATGCCCAGGTAAATGATCACCTGCCCGATGACATCGTCGATCCCGAGCAAATCGAAGATATCGTCAATATGATCAATGACATGGGCATCCAGGTGCATGAAGATGCGCCGGATACCGATGACGTCATCCTCAATGACGAAGCCGCCAGCGATACCGACGATGACACTGCGGCAGAGGAAGCGGCCGCCGCCCTGGTCGCGGTGGAGACTGAAATCGGCCGCACCACCGACCCGGTGCGCATGTATATGCGTGAAATGGGCACGGTTGAACTGCTGACCCGCGAAGGCGAAATTGCCATTGCCAAGCGCATTGAGGACGGATTGCTGCAGGTGCATGAGGCTTTGTCGCGCTTCCCCGGTTCCTTCGTCACCTTGCTGCTGGAATACGCCACCTTCCAGGAAGGCAACCAGCGTTTGTCCGAGGTGATGCTCAATTTCATCGACCCGGAGGAACTGGCCAAGCAGGAAATCCCGGCGCCGGTTAAACCGATCAAGCTCAAAAACGAAGACGATGAGCTGAGCACTTCAGGTTCCGGCGATGAGGAAGATGAGGACGAAGACGCCGTCGCGGAAGAAGACGAAGAAGAGCAGATAAACACGGGTCCTGACCCGGAGGAAGTGGCTGCGCGGTTCAAGGAACTCGCTGCCGTGTTCAAAAGGTACGTCAATCTGCACGATAAAAATGGTCCGCAGCACAAGGGAGTCATCAAGGCCCGTGCGGACATGGCGCATATTTTCCTGCGCATCAAGTATCCCGCGCGCATGGTGGATCACCTGGTTGACCGCCTGCGCTACACCGTGTCGCGCACCCGGGACCTGGAACGCCTGATCATGCAAATGGCCGTGGTGCAGGCGCGCATGCCAAAAGCGTTGTTCCTTAAGAGTTTTGCTGAAAACGAAGCCAACCCGCGCTGGCTGACGCCGATACTCAAGGGCAAGCAGAAATGGGTGCCCGCACTCAGGGAACTCGCCCCCGAAATCCGCGTGGTGCAGGAAAAGCTCGCCCGCATCGAAGTCGAATCACGCCTGAGCATTGCCGAACTCAAGGACATCAACCGCACCATGTCCATTGGTGAAGCGAAGGCACGACGCGCCAAGAAAGAAATGGTCGAGGCCAACCTGCGCCTGGTTATTTCCATTGCCAAGAAGTACACCAATCGTGGCCTGCAGTTCCTTGACCTGATCCAGGAAGGCAATATTGGCCTGATGAAAGCAGTGGATAAATTTGAATACCGGCGCGGCTACAAGTTTTCGACCTATGCCACGTGGTGGATCCGCCAGGCCATCACGCGTTCGATTGCAGACCAGGCCCGCACCATCCGTATCCCGGTGCACATGATTGAAACCATCAACAAGCTCAATCGCATTTCCCGGCAGATGCTGCAGGAAATGGGCCGTGAGCCGTATCCCGAGGAATTGGCCGAGCGCATGGAGATGCCGGAAGACAAGGTGCGCAAGGTGCTCAAGATCGCCAAGGAACCCATTTCCATGGAAACCCCCATCGGCGATGACGAAGATTCGCATTTGGGTGATTTCATTGAAGACGCCAATATTTCCTCGCCGGTGGATTCCGCCACCGGGTCCGGCCTGACCGGCACCGTGCAGGAAGTGTTGTCCGGCCTTACGCCGCGTGAAGCCAAGGTTTTGCGCATGCGTTTCGGTATCGACATGAACACGGATCACACCCTGGAAGAGGTTGGCAAGCAATTCGATGTGACGCGCGAGCGCATCCGCCAGATTGAAGCCAAGGCCTTGAGGAAACTGCGTCATCCGACCCGTTCGGAGCAACTGCGGAGTTTCCTTGACCTGGATTGATTTGAAATCGAAGCTGATGAAAGTAAAAAGGCCCATGATTGAGGGCCTTTTTTCTTCAGGGTACAGACCATGGAAACCAAAACGGTAGAGTTTGAGCGGCCACAAATGCCGGGCGGCGCGACCGGCACGGCCATGGCCTGGGCCCGCGTACCTGCAGCATTATCCATGCCCGAACGGAGCGTCCTGAAGCAGCGTATTGCGCAGTTGCTGCAGCAGCGCGATGCAGTATTGGTCGCCCATTATTACGTTGATGGGGATCTGCAGGACCTCGCCGAGGAAACCGGGGGTTGCGTTTCGGACTCCCTGGAAATGGCTCGCTTCGGGCGCGATCATCCCGCACAGACCCTGGTGGTGGCGGGCGTGCGCTTCATGGGCGAAACCGCAAAAATCCTGTCGCCGGAAAAAACCGTGCTGATGCCGGACCTGGATGCGACTTGCTCGCTGGACCTGGGTTGCCCGGCCGACGAGTTTTCAGCGTTTTGCGACCTGCATCCGGACCGCACGGTGGTGGTTTATGCCAATACCAGCGCGGCGGTCAAGGCGCGCGCTGACTGGATGGTAACTTCGGCCATCGGTCTGGACATCGTCGCCCACCTGCATGCGCAAGGTAAGAAAATCCTGTGGGCGCCGGACCGGCACCTGGGTCGTTACATCCAGGAAAAAACCGGTGCTGACATGTTGCTGTGGCAGGGATCCTGCCTGGTCCACGATGAATTCAAGGGCATTGAACTGGAGATACTGAAAGAGCAGCACCCGCAGGCCAGGGTGCTGGTGCATCCCGAGTCTCCGGCGTCGGTCGTGGCCCTGGCAGACGTGGTGGGTTCCACTTCCCAACTGATCGCTGCGGTGACGACACTGGATGCGAAGGAATTTATCGTGGCAACCGATGCCGGCATCCTGCACAAGATGCGTTCGGTTGCGCCTGGCAAGCAGTTCATCAAGGCGCCCACTGCCGGCGAAGGAGCTACCTGCAAGAGCTGTGCAGTTTGCCCGTGGATGGCCATGAACGGCTTGCAGAACCTGGCCGAGGTGCTGCAGTCGGGCAGCAACGAAATCCTGATTGATACCGCGATCAGCCGCAAAGCAGTACGCTCTATTGAACGCATGCTGGAGTTTGTTGCCGCGCGCAAGGTCAGTATGCGATCCACCGCAGGCGGCATGGGCCCCGCATGAGCAGCCTGCTCAATCCGTTTGCACCGTTTGACGAAGCGCTGACCAAGGCCTTTGCAGCGAATATTCAGGCTGCGCTGGACGAGGACATCGGCAGCGGGGACTGGACCGCCATGCTGGTGCCGGAGCAGGTCAGGGTAAGGGCATCGTTGATCGTGCGGGAAGAGGCGGTACTGTGCGGTGCACCCTGGTTTGAAGCGGTTATGCTGCGGCTTGATCCGCACACGGTGCTGGACTGGCGTTATGCCGAAGGCGAGTGGATGCGCGCCGGTTCCGAGGTGTGTTCCATTGCCGCGCCCGCGCGAGCATTGCTTACTGCCGAACGCAGTGCCCTGAACTTCTTGCAGATGTTATCCGGAGTGGCCACAGTAACCCGTCACTATGTCGACAGCGTGAGTGGCATGCCGGCCAGCATACTCGATACGCGCAAAACACTGCCCGGGCTGCGCCTCGCACAAAAATATGCCGTGCGGGTTGGCGGTGGCCACAACCAGCGACTGGGTTTGTACGATGGCATCCTGATCAAGGAAAACCACATCGCCGCCGCAGGCGGAATTGCAGCGGCCTTGCGTGCAGCCTACGAATTGCATGCCGGTGTGGCCATCCAGATCGAAGTGGAAGACCTGGCAGGACTGCAGGCAGCACTGGCGGCCGGCGCCCAATCGATTCTGCTGGACAACTTCAGCCTGGAACTGCTGCGCCAGGCAGTGGCGCTTACCTCTGGCCTGGCCGTGCTGGAGGCTTCCGGTGGTGTAGGCCATGAGCACGTTCGCGCTATTGCCGAAACCGGGGTGGACCGCATCTCCATTGGCGCCCTGACCAAGAATGTGCGCGCCATTGATTACTCTTTGCGGGTGCTCGATTAATCTTCAGCAAGATCGTTGGCCCGAGTAAGAACGCTGGCTGGAGTAAGAACGGTAGGCAGGGCCTTGGGCAAGGTCTCAGGAAAATCCCGGTTGAAATGCAGGCCACGGCTTTCGCGCCGCGACAAAGCGCTGCTCACGATCAGCGATGCCACCACCACCAGGTTACGCAGCTCCAGCAGATCGGGCGTGATGCGGAAGTGTGCGTAGTACTCATCGATTTCTTCTTTCAGCAGCCGGATGCGGTGCCGGGCTCGTTCCAGCCGCTTGGTGGTGCGCACGATACTGACAAAATTCCACATGAAACGCCGAAGTTCATCCCAGTTCTGCGTGATCACAACCTCTTCATCCGCGTCGGTTACGCGGCTTTCGTCCCATACGGGTAGCGCAACGCGCGCAACCCTGGTCTGTTGTTCCATATGCTGCGCTGCGGCCCGCCCCAGCACCACGCATTCCAGCAGCGAGTTACTGGCGAGGCGGTTGGCGCCGTGCAGGCCGGTGCAGGCGGTCTCGCCGATGGCATATAGCCCTTGCAGGTCGGTGCGTCCGGACAGGTCAGTGACGATTCCGCCACAGCTGTAATGCGCAGCCGGCACTACGGGAATTGGCTGGCGGGTCATGTCTATGCCCAGTTCCAGGCAGCGGGCGTGGATGGTAGGGAAGTGCTCCATCAAAAACGCCGCGGGCTTGTGGCTGATGTCCAGGTCCACGTAATCAAGACCACGTTTTTTCATCTCGAAGTCAATGGCACGGGCAACGACGTCACGTGGCGCCAGCTCAGCCCGGGCATCATGTTCCGGCATGAAACGGGTTCCCGCAGCCGCTCCTGCGCTGGCCGGGAGCTTCAAGCGTCCACCTTCGCCGCGTAGCGCCTCGCTGATGAGAAAGGACTTTGCAAACGGGTGGTATAAACAGGTCGGGTGGAACTGGATGAATTCCATGTTGGCCATGCGGCAGCCGGCGCGCCAGGCCATGGCGATGCCATCACCGGTGGCCGTATCCGGATTGGTGGTGTACAGGTACACCTTGCCGGCGCCACCCGTGGCCAGGACGGTCTGCTGTGCGGCGATGGTCAGGACCTTGCCGCTCTCGACTTGCTGCACATACAGGCCGAGGCACTGGGGCAAGTCCCCGGGCAGTCTGGATGCAAGTCCGAGCTTGTCGGAGGTAATCAGGTCAATCGCGAAATGGTTTTCGAGCACGGTGATGTTCGGATGAGTGCGGACTTTTTGTTCCAGGGTCATTTGCACAGCGTGGCCAGTCGCATCGGCGGCGTGAATGATGCGGCGCTGGCCATGGCCGCCCTCGCGGGTCAGGTGGTAGCCCATCTCCGCATGCTCGTCACTGGTGAAGGTGACACCCTGGGCAATGAGCCAGTCTATGGCCGCCCGCCCGCGCTCGACAATAAACCGGGTTGCTCCCTCGTCGCACAGACCGGCTCCGGCAACCAGCGTATCGGCTACATGTTGGTCCGCGCTGTCCCTGGAATCGAGCACTGCGGCAATGCCGCCCTGCGCCCAGTTGGTGGCGCCATCGCGCAGCTCGCGCTTGGAAATGAGCACGACCTTGCGGCTTTCGGCAAGGTGCAAAGCGACAGTCAATCCGGCAAGACCGCTGCCGACAATGGCGACATCACAATTCATACTTCACTATAGGCGATTTTCTGCATGATCCGCACCAGTCGCGCACAATCCTCGTAACTGTTGTACAGCGGCACCGGCGCCACGCGAATGACATCCGGTTCACGCCAGTCCGGTACCACCCCTGCCTGTTCCAGGCGGGTGAAAAGACTTCTTCCGGCATCCCGGCCCGCGCGCACGCGCAATGACAGCTGGCAGCCACGGCGCTCCGCCTGCACAGGAGTGATGATCTCGATTTTTTCACCGAGATGTTCTTCGACCATCCTCGCCAGCCACGCAGTCATGGCTATGGATTTTTCCCGCAAGCGCGTAAAGCCAGCTTGGTCGAATACCTCGAGAGATGCGAGCAAGGGCGCCATGGCCAGCGTGGTATGGGTAGAAAGCTGCCATGCATCGGCGCCGGGTGCCGGGCTGAATTCCGGCGCCATCTGGAAGCGTGTGGCGAGATCATTGCCAAACCACCCGTTGAGCCGGGGCAGGTCGGTGCGCTGGTGATGCCGTTCGTGGACGAACATCCCCCCGACCGCGCCGGGGCCGGCATTGAGGTATTTGTACGTGCACCAGGCAGCAAAATCGCAGCCGCTGTCGTTTAAC
>SHZL01000072.1 GCA_009692275.1 Lysobacterales bacterium
GCCCCGGGCGGGACGGACTGGTTCATATCTCCCAGCTTTCTGACGAGCGCGTCGAGAATGTTTCGGATGTGGTCAAGGAAGGGGACATGGTAAAGGTCAAAGTACTTGAAGTAGACAAGCAGGGACGTATTCGCTTGTCAATGAAAGCTGCCGAGGTGGGCAAGTAGATCGTCTTCATCGCGCAGCCGCAAACCCAGATAAAAAAGCCCGGGAGACCGGGCTTTTTTTATGGGAAACGCTTCAGCTCTTTCATCCGGAGCGAAATCTTCGCGGGTCTCGAAATTGTCGTGGGAATAAGGGTAGACTTAGTCGATGCCATTGGTTGAACATCTGAAGCTGCCGACCTTTTCCAGGCTGCGTGAACTGGGTCACGAAGTCATTCCGCTGGAGCGGGCGATTCACCAGGACATTCGAGAATTGCATATAGGCTTTCTCAATATGATGCCTGACGCTGCCCTGGAAGCCACCGAGCGCCAGTTCATCCGGCTGGTGGGAAACTGCAATCGCATTGCGCAGTTTTACGTGTACCCGTTCTCGCTGCCGGGATTGAACAGAAGCCCCCACACCCGGGCATACATTGACGAGTATTATTGCGATTTCAATGAATTGAAACGTGCAGGGCTGGACGGCTTGATAATTACCGGGGCGAATGTTGCCAATCCGGCCCTGGATCAGGAAACATTCTGGGAGCCGTTGATGGAAGTTGTGAGCTGGGCCGAGAATAACGTTGCCTCCACTTTGTGTTCCTGCCTGGCCACGCATGCCTTGCTCAAGCACCAGCATGGGATTGATCGACAGCCTCTGCCGTCCAAGAGGTGGGGTGTATACAGCCACCGGGTGGTACAACCCGAACACCCCTTGTTGCGGGATATCAACACCCGGTTCGATGCGCCACATTCACGTTACAACGATATCTCCCGGGCACAGCTGGAAGCAGCAGGCTTGCCTGTCCTGGTTGAAAGTACCGCTGGTGGCGTGCACATGGCGGTCAGTCCCGACGGCTTTCGCGTGCTCTATTTCCAGGGACATCCGGAGTACGATAGCAACAGCCTGTTGAAGGAGTACAAGCGGGAAGTACTGCGCTTCCTTGGTGGTGAGTTGGACAGGCCGCCGCCCTACCCGGAGAATTACCTGTCAGCGGAGGCAAAGGCGATCGCGCAACGATTTGTCGAGGAGGCCGTAGCCGCAACAGCAAGCGGAATGCCCGCTCCGGATTTTCTTGAGCATGAGGTTGAACCCCTGCTCGATAACACCTGGGGCGACACGGCAAAGGCCATTTTTAATAACTGGCTGGGCCTGATCTATCGCCTGACCAACCTGGATCGCAATAAACAATACATGCCCGGGGTAAACCCGGATAACCCGCTTGGCATTTGAAGCACTGCCGTTTTCAGAACTGGTTCATAAAGGAGCTCAATCATGAAAGACCAAACGCTGGCAATTCATGCCGGATTCAAGTCCGACCCGACAACCAAAGCCGTGGCGGTACCCATCTACCAGACCGTGGCTTACGAGTTTGATAATGCCCAACACGGCGCCGACCTGTTCAACCTGGCCGTGCCGGGGAATATCTACACGCGCATCATGAATCCGACCACGGATGTGCTGGAACAGCGATGTGCGCAGCTCGAGGGTGGTATTGCTGCCCTGGCATTAAGCTCAGGCAGTGCGGCGGTTACTTATTCCATCCTGAATATCGCTGAACAGGGTAACAACATTGTGACAGTGCCCCTGCTCTACGGCGGAACGTACACCTTGTTCAAGCACATGTTGCCGCGCCTGGGCATCGAGTGCAGGTTTGCTGCTGACGACAGTGCAGCAAGCCTGGAAGCGCTGATAGACGACAAGACGTCCGCGGTATTTTGCGAGTCAATCGGAAACCCGGCCGGCAACATTGTCGATATCGAAGCTTTGGCTACCATGGCGCACAAGCATGGCGTCCCGCTGATCGTGGACAACACGGTCGCTACCCCCGCTTTGTTGAAACCGATCCAGTATGGGGCCGACATCGTGTTGCATTCCTTGACCAAATACATGGGTGGCCATGGAAACTCACTGGGTGGAGTAATCGTAGATAGCGGAAAGTTTCCGTGGGCAAATTACCGGAAGCGATTCCATATGCTCACTGAACCCGAGGAGGCTTATCACGGTGTGATCTATACCGAAGCCATGGGTGAGGCTGCGTACATTGCTCGCGCCCGGACCGTGCCCCTGCGCAATACCGGCGCCGCGATCAGCCCGATGAATGCGTTCCTGATCCTGCAGGGAATGCAGACCCTGCCGTTGCGCATGGAGCGGCATTGCGAAAATGCCCTGACGGTAGCCAGGCACCTCAAGCAGCACCCGAAAGTAACTTGGGTCAAGTTCGCCGGCTTGCCGGACTCTCCCTATTACGAACTCGCGAAAAAGTACACCAAGGGCAGACCCTCGGCATTGATGTCATTTGGCATCAAGGGCGGGTTCGATGCCGCGGTCAAGTTCTACGATGCCTTGAACCTGTTCCTGCGCCTGGTAAACATTGGGGACGTGAAATCGCTGGCGGCGCATCCGGCCTCGACGACCCATCGGCAGCTTTCAGAGCAGGAACTGGAGTCTGCCGGGGTCACCCCGGACATGGTCCGGCTGTGTGTCGGCATCGAAGACATCGAAGATATCATTGAAGACCTGGAGCAGGCCCTGGCAGCTTCCTCCTGAAGATACGTGCCCGCGCAATTCGATGGTGGGTGGAGCCAGGATGCATGCAATCATTCTCGCCGCCGGCCGCGGTAGCCGGCTGGCGGAGTTCAACCCCGAGGGGCGGCCAAAGTGCCTAATGAGCTTTGGCGGCCGTAGCCTGCTGGCTAGACATCTTGACCTGCTATACCAGTTCGGCGTGAGGCAGGCCGATCTTGTGGTTGGATACGAGGCAGACCAGGTCATTGAGCACGTAGGGCGGCTGAGTTCGCGCCCGGATGTTGCATTTCACTTTAATCCCCGCTATCAGCAGGGTAGCGTTATCAGCCTGCGGGCAGCGCGTGAAACCCTCGAGTCCGGAACCGGCATCTTGCTGATGGATGCAGACGTTTTATACCATCCAGCCATACTTGAGCGCCTGCTCCAGACCAGTCATCGCAACTGCTTTCTGCTCGACCGTGATTTTCGGGATGGAGAAGAGCCGGTCAAGATCGCGCTAAGAAACGGCATCATGGTCGACTTCCGCAAGAAATTGGCGGATGGCTTGCAGTACGACCAGGTTGGTGAGTCTGTGGGCTTTTTCCGTTTCGGTGCAGAGGTTTCGGCCCGGATCGCGGAGGAATGCGCGCGACTCGATGGCGAGGGACTGGCTGATGCACCGCATGAGGAAGTTTTGCGAAACCTCCTGCTGGAGCAGCCTGACGCCTTTGCATATGAGGATGTTTCGGGCTTGCCCTGGGTAGAGATTGATTTTCCCGAGGATGTCATACGGGCCCGCGACATAGTGCTACCGGCTATTCGACGGGACCTTGCAGGATTCTGATCGCTGATGGAAAAAAAGACCACGCAACTTCGCCGACTTCTGCAGTCAGGTACCCGTTTTCCCAGCATGGGCTTGGCAGAACTGATCAACCAACTGCTTGTGCAGGGACAGGCGCCCCTGGTGCAATACATTTCCGGCCACTGGATGGATATCAACAACCTGGAGGACCTGCAGCGAGCGGGTGAGTTCGCACAGGGGCATCAATCCTGATGTATATCGGGCGCAGTGCATGATCCAGGCCGCAGCATTCATCCAGGCTGCCAAGGGGTTCGGATTCAACACCTGGACGGGTGTGCCCTGTTCGTTTCTGACACCCCTGATCAACGGGGTCATCAGTGATCCGGGGATGCGCTATATTTCCTCAGCCAATGAGGGTGACGCGGTTGCTACGGCCAGCGGCGCGGCACTGGCCGGACAACCGGCCGTTGCCATGATGCAAAACTCCGGCTTGGGAAATGCAGTCAGCCCTTTGAGCTCATTGAACTGGGTATTCCGCATCCCGGTGTTACTCATCATTACCCTGCGCGGTGAACCCGGCTTGCCGGATGAGCCCCAACATGAGCTGATGGGGCAGATTACCAGTGGCATTCTCGATCAACTGCAGATCCCCTGGACCTGGTTTCCCCGTTCGGCGTCCGATATAGAAGGCGCTTTGACGGTTGCTTGTTGGCAAATGGAGAAAACTGCCCGGCCTTATGCTTTCATCATGCGCCAGGGTTCAGTGGCGCCCACGGATCTGCTGAACCGGTGGACATCCCGGGCTGTGCCCAAATTACTGGCTGGCGGGTTCCAGGCAGCTGGCGCGGCATTGCTTACCCGGCAGCAGGCACTGCAGTGCGTCATAGAGAACACTGCGGAAAGAGATACGGTCGTGATTGGCACGACAGGCTATACCGGGCGCCAGTTGTTTACGCTTGCGGATCGCCCTAATCATTTTTACATGGTGGGATCCATGGGTTGTGCAGCCTCATTTGGGCTCGGGCTGTCACTGGCGCTGCCCGACAAGCAGATCGTGGTCGTCGATGGCGATGGCGCTGCGCTGATGCGCATGGGAAATTTCGCAACCATTGGCGCCTATGCAGGATCGAATTTCCTTCATCTTCTGCTGGACAATTGCCTGCATGAATCCACCGGGGGTCAACCCACGGTCAGTGCGTCAGTCAGTTTTGCAGCCGTGGCCAGCGCCTGTGGTTACCGGGAAGCGCGGGAAGAAGTTACCCTGGAGGCGCTGCAGGTGTTCATGCGCGAAACAAAAGGACCCGGGCTATTGCAATTGCGCACACGTAGCGGGGTGCCGGAAGGCTTGCCGAGACCCGGCATCAGCCCACACCAGCTTCGCCAAAGGCTGATGCGCCACCTGGGCATCACCACAGCATGGCTGAACTCCTAGGATTCAGGCCCGGGCATCCGTAACCTTGCACCCACAGCTGCGGTCACACCGTCTCTCGATGAGAATCAGGGTAAAATCCCGGGGGATTGGAAAGACTGCACTACAGGAATCATCAGGAATGGCCGGCAACAGAGCTGAAAAAATGGGTGCGCGCACCGGACTGGCGGGAACACTGGACCGCTTGCGCTACCACGAACCCTCCCGGCAGGGCGTGGGTTTGCTGCTGCTCCCCGTTTGCGCCTGGTTTGCGGCGCCTGGCGAATACCGTGTGCTGATTGGCCTCCTCATTGCCATTGCGGGGCAGGTATGGCGCATCTATGCTGCCGGCGTCATTTACAAGAACAAACAGCTGGCAACAACGGGCGCCTATTCACTGGTCCGGCATCCACTCTACCTCGGTAACTTCCTCATCCTTGGTGGATTCACCCTTGCCGGCGCCAATGTGGCAGTGAGTGTTGCCGTGGTGCTGTTCCTGTTGTTTTACTATCCGGCTGCCATTCGCTATGAAGACACCAAGCTGGAGGGGATTTTTGCCGACGACTGGCGTGCATGGAGTAAAAACACTCCTGCGGTATTTCCAGGCCGCTGGCGCTGGGTTGCGAACAAGGACGCAGAATGGAGCGCCAGGCAATCCTTGTCACGCAATGGCGAATTACCCATCAGTGTGTATGTGTTGCTGTGTGCGGGCTTTCTCATGCAGCGGGCCGGTCTGATGTGAAGCCGCCCGCGTGAGGCCCATACTTCTGAATCCCGGCCCGGTCAGCCTGAGTGATGGCGTCCGGCGCGCTGTTGCCGCTGCGGATCTGTGTCACCGTGAACCGGAATTTGCTGCGCTGCAGGACCGTGTTCGCAGCAAGCTTACTGCCATTTACCAGCTCGAGAACAACACGTGGGCCCCGGTCCTGTTGGGCGGTTCAGGCACAACAGCAGTAGAAGCCATGCTCACATCTTTGTTGCCCCGAAATGGGCGTTTGCTGGTGCTGGAAAACGGTGTTTACGGCGAAAGGTTGAGCCGAATTGCTGCAATCCATGGCATTGAAAGCCAGTCGATCAAGCACGGTTGGTGTGAATCGTGGGACCTTGAGCGTGTTGCCAGCGTTCTTGCTGCGGGCAAGTTCACCCACGTTGCTGCTGTGCACCATGAAACAACCTGTGGCCGGCTCAATCCAGTAGATCGCCTTGCCAGCCTGTGCGAAATGAATGGAGCGGAACTTCTGCTGGATGCAGTTTCCAGTTTTGCCGCGGAATTGATTCCCTTCCAGTCACCTGCGCTGTCGGCTTGCGCGGTAACGGCCAACAAGTGCCTCCACGGCATTCCCGGGCTGTGCTTTGTCTTGCTTCGCCGTACGGCTTTGGCTGGTGCGGTAGCCCCACCGCGCAGCCTTACACTGGACCTGGCGTTGTGGGCAGAACATCAGGAGAGGCAGTCCACGCCCTTCACCCCGGCGGTGAACAGCTTGCTTGCCCTGGACCAGGCATTGAATGAGTTGGCCAGTGAAGGCGGCTGGCGTACCAGGCATGCCCGCTATCACCACCTCGCAGAACGCGTGGCACTTTGCCTGGCGGCGCGTGGCGTTGTCCCATGGCTTGCGGCATCTGAAAGTTCCTGTGTTCTGCGGGCGTACAGGTTGCCGCAAGGGAAGAGTTATGCGGAGGTCCATGCCGGCCTGAAGCAACGTGGCTTCATTGTTTATGCCGGCCAGGGCGAACTCGCGAATGAAATGTTCAGGATTTCAACCATGGGCGACATTACTGAGTATGATATCGAGCGCTTGTTGGCATCATTGGAAATGATTTTTTCGTGAGAGCATCCATGGAACAGAGTGTTTGTCATGCTGCTTTGTGCCGGGCCTTTGCATTGATCCTGTTGTTGCTGCTTTCGCCCAGCGTGTTTGCCTATCTTGACCCCAGCACAGGCAGCATGGTGGTATCGGTTCTGGTCGGGGTTTTCGCTTCAATTGGCCTGGCATTGAGAACGTACTGGTACAGGATCAAGAGTTTCCTGAAACGTATTGGCAAGCCGGCAACCAATGCAGCCAATGAGTCATCTACTGAAGAATAGCCTGGGTTTTCCCTATGTCAGTGTTACAGGGCTGGAGAGGATGGCGCGAGTTCAGGAACCTCCCCTGGGAGTGGCGCAACCTGGTTTTCTATTCGGAATCGGGGCAGGACTGGCATCAGTTCCGAGACCTGATCGAAGTGCTGAACGTTCAACTGGGACGCAAGGTGTGCTATGTCACCTCTGATCCAAACGATAGGGGGCTGCTGCGGCAACACGAAAATTACCGCGCAGTGTGCATACCTGCCGGAATATTCCTGATCACCTTTTTCCAGGTTAACCAGTCTGATGCCCTGGTGCTGACCATGATGGATCTCGGGAACCTGCATCTGAAGCGTTCGCTACATCCCGTGCACTACATCTACCTGTTTCACGGTATGGGCAGTACCCATATGGTTGACCATGCAGATTCATTTGATCATTACGATGCGCTTTTTTGTGCCGGACCTCATCAGCAGGCTGAAATCCGCAAGCGTGAAGCACTAAAAAACCTTCCGGCCAAGCACTTGTTCGACTATGGGCACCCCAGGCTTGATCGGGTCATGAGCGCAGCAAAGGCGTACCGCTTACCACGTATTGCACATGCGGGTGGAGGAAAAACCGGCCCCATCGTTCTGGTTGCGCCAACATGGGGAGCAACATCAATTTTCAATGCCTGCGGCCATGAGTTGATTGATACGCTGTTACGCGATGGCTTCGAAGTAATCATGCGGCCGCACTATCAAAGCCTGGGGCAGACTCCGGACGTGATCAAGTCCTTGCGGGATCATTTTCACTCCCGGCCGGGTTTTCACTACATTGATCGCATGGAAGAAACAGAGTCCATGCTGAGCTCCGACCTCCTGATCAGCGATTGGTCGGCGATGGCCCTGGAGTATGCCCTGGGCCTGGAGAAACCGGTTCTGTTTGTTGACGTCCCGCGCCGTATCCGCAATCCCGACTGGCAAGAACTTGAAATAGAGCCTATTGAATCGGCCATCCGGGAAAGAATCGGCGCCATAATTTCCCCCGATGACCTTGCGCAGGTTCGGGGGAAAATATACGACCTGCTGGCGCACAGCGAAGAATTTGCGCAGCACGCGCGGGAATTGCGCAATCAGACGGTTTTCCGTGTCGGTGATAGCGTTTCAGCCGGAGCGGCAGAAATCGCTCGATTGGCGGACATTCAGAAAGCAAACCGGCAGCAGGCCAGTCGGTCCGATCCGGGCATGGGCCATGACTGACCGCCCCAACCGAGCGGTCTTGTTTCGCTGGATGGGATGGTTCGCACTGGCCAATGCTCTCTTGTTGGCTGTGCTTGGATTGCGTTATTTTGCAAACTTCTCACCTGGTGAGACGCTGCTCTGCTGGCTCTACCTCGTCCTGGCGTTGCCTGCTCATTTTGTGACGCTTTCGGTATTGCCGCTTTTTATTGTCCTGACGCCGCTGGTGCTGGCCTGGCCTTCCCGGCGTGGGGTAACGGTCCTGGCGGCAATTCTGTTTGCTGCGCTGATTGCCGTCAGCGAGCTCGACAGTCTGCTTTGGTCGCAAAGCCGCTTTCACATCAATGGCCTGACTTTGCAAATCCTCGGGCTGCGAAGCTGGGTTTTCGTTGCCGCACTTTTCGTTGTCAGTCTTTGGTTTGAGTCCATGCTGGCCGTATGGACCTGGCGATGGGTAGATGGTCGCCAACCGCGCCATGGCCGGTTGGCGGGAGTCTTTTGCCTGGTTGCTGTGGCCGGCTCACAACTGATTTACGCGTGGGCTGATGCCAGCTATTACCAGCCCGTAACCAGTGTGGCGATACAACTACCGGTATACACATGGTTCACCGCCAGGCGACAACTTGCCCAGCTGGGCCTGGTTGATCCGGTTGCCAGCCGCGAGCGGATCCTGGCACGAAGGGTGGCCCGGCAATGGGATCACGCGGCCAACCCCGCACTGAACTACCCTTTAAAACCCTTGCAGTGCAGTAACAAGAAGCCGATGAACCTGTTATTGATCCTGGCTGATGCGATGCGCAGCGATATGTTGCAGGAAAAAACGGCGCCGTTCTTGTGGGGCATGGCAAATGGCCAGGCGCAATGGTTCACCCGGCATTTCAGTGGGGGAAACTCGTCGCGCATAGGCGTGTTCAGCTTGTTCTACGGTTTGCCGCCGGGCTACTGGAGCAGTATCGAATCCCTGCAGCGATCCTCGGTGTTCGTGGACGAACTCCAGCGGCAGAATTATGCCTTGGGACTGTTTACCAGTTACACCATGTACCGGCCGGTGTCACTTGACCGGACGGCTTTTGCCAATGTGCCGAATTTACGCATTCATACTGAGCCTGAGGATGCAACTCCGTGGCAGCGAGACCAAATCATTACCAGTGATTGGAAAAATTGGCTGAAACAGCACAACAGGGCGCAACCATTTTTTGGCTTCCTGTTTTACGATGCCAGCAATACACGCGATTATCCGGGGAAACTCAACGGCATGCCGGAGGTGCAGCCAGCGGGTAGTGACGAACTGTCGAGGAGTTTTTCTGACTACGAAAAATCCATTCGATTTCTGGATGGCCTGATTGAGTCAGTGCTTGTCGATCTGGAGCAACAGGGTGAGGCTGACCGGACCATCGTGATCATCACCTCCGACCACGGCCAGGAATTCAACGAAACGGGTGCGGGTTTGACAGACCACGGCTCGGGCTACACCACGTACCAGCTACAGGTGCCATTTCTCGTTAGATGGCCAGGCCGGCCACCGCATCGCTTCGATCACAGGACTTCGCATTATGATGTGCTGCCCACGCTCATGACCGAAATGCTGGGCTGCAGCAATCCTGCCGGCGACTATGCCAGCGGTGGTAACCTGTTCGAACAGCGGAATTGGGAGTGGTTGGTGGCCGGAAGTTACTACAACTATGCAATACTGGAGCCGGACCAGGTAACCATCACCTATCCGGGAGGCAATTTCGAGGTGCGCGACCGGGATTATCGTGTCATTGCGAAGCCGGAAGTCAGGGGGCCTGTCCTGGAGGCTGTTGCCACCGAAAATACCAGGTTTTACCGCCCATGAAATCTCCGGGGAGGTGGATGCTTTCCGGTCTCCTCAGCTGTCTTGTGCCATTTCCGCTGGCGGCAGATGTGAGTCTGAACACATCTGTGTTGGCGCTGCGTTTCAGCGATCAGGGCAGTTTGATGGAAGCAACGATGTGCTTCCCCCGGTGTGAAAATATTGAGTCCCGCCAGCAACACATGGAAGACCCGGACGGGATCATAAGCTTTGGCCAGGTGTTGGATTCCCGCTGGGTGCAGCGGCGTGGTGTACAAGGCGGAATCCAGGACCAGGCGGTAGCTGAAATCCAGCAACTGCATTTTTCCCATCCCGGTGGCCAAAGCATTACGTGGTTGATTCCGTCGCGTGGCTATCGCCTCGAAGCAATGACGGAAGGTACTGTGCTTACCATGCGCTCCGGGGCGGCTTTCCAGGCCGCCCCGGTGGCGGGTTTTGGCCGTTGGCTGGAACAGATTCGCTATGTCGCGGTGACCGCGGAGGGCGTCCGGCAAGTCGGACTGGATAGTGAGGCAGTGGACGGCTTCGATGCCGATTGGGCAGGCTTTCGTAACCGCTTCTGGACACTTATGGTCAGCGGGCCCACCGACAGCACCTTTGCGATCCAGACTGGAAAGGAAAACCCGGAGGCGGTCCTGCTGCGCAACAAGGGTTTGCCGAAGGAACTCCTGGTCTTTTACCTCGGGCCCATAGAAGTCAACCAGCTTACCGCCAGTGATGAAATTCTGGACGAGTTGCTTTATGCCGGGCTCTGGTTCTGGTTACGCTGGATTTGTCTTGGTTTGTTCTATCTGCTCGCGTGGATCCAGTCCATGGTTCCCGATTGGGGTTGGGCCATCAT
>SHZL01000073.1 GCA_009692275.1 Lysobacterales bacterium
AAGGCACACTGGAATCATCCGGGTCGATCCGGCCGGTCATTTCATCGAAAAGTGTCTTTTGCAACCCGGCGGTGTGCTCCATCTGGCTTTTGAAATAGTCATTTTCAGCTTCCAGATAAGCCAGGACCTCCGGATTGCTGCGGCTGTCATCGCGCAGCCAGTAATACTCGTCGACCCGGGTGTCTCCGTGCTCGGTGATTGAAAAAGGGCGTTTTTCCGCTACCGGCTCACTGGCAGATCCAGGGGTGACCGCAGCAACAGATCCAGCGGCAGTCTGCGGTCCAGGCCCGGCGGTGGGTTCTTCAGCTCGATTGCACGCGGCCAGGCTGGCGAGCATCAGGGTGATGATAAGGATCGATTTGAAGAACAGCTTGTTCATGGATGGCCTCTGGTCAGATGAACTACGGGTTATGCGTGTCCCTATCTTTTTGCGGCTTGCCTTTTTCCGGCCCTGGCTGGTTTACTGCCATCTTCGCGCGGCGGCAACCCGGTGTGCTGCGTGAGGATTTTCTTGCCGGTACGGCGCTGGTGCGCCTGCTCGGTATTTTTCCTGCGCGACGGCCGATAAGCACTGCCGGTTTCAGGCTGGCTGGTGGGAATCAGTTGCCGCTCACCGTCGCCAATCAAATCAGCCCGGCCCATCTTCCTGAGCGCCTGGCGCAGCATTTCCCAGTTGTTCGGATCGTGATATCGTAGCAGAGCTTTGTGCAGTTTGCGCTGCTCCGGGTCCTTCACCCGCAACACTTCATCGGACTTGTAAGTCACCTTGCGCAAGGGATTTTTGCCGGAATGGTACATGGCGGTCGCTGTCGCCATGGGCGAAGGGTAAAAGGCCTGCACCTGGTCGGCAGTGAAGTCGTTGCGCTTCAGCCACAACGCCAGGTTGATCATGTCTTCATCGGTCGTGCCCGGATGAGCGGCAATGAAATAAGGGATCAGGTACTGTTCCTTACCCGCCTCTTTGGAATATTTTTCGAACATCTTTTTGAATTGATCATAGCTGCCGATACCCGGTTTCATCATTTTTGACAAAGGACCGTCTTCGGTATGCTCCGGAGCGATCTTCAATTGACCGCCCACGTGGTGGGTAACCAGTTCCTTCACATATTCGGGATCCTTGATCGCCAGGTCGTAACGCACACCCGAAGCAATCAGCACTTTGTTTACGCCCGGCAGTGCGCGCGTTTTGCGATACAACTGGGTGAGGGCCGAGTGGTCCGTATTCAGGTTAGGACAAACGCCCGGAAATACACAGCTGGGTTTACGGCAGGCCGCCTCGATTGCACTGCTCTTGCAGGCGATGCGATACATATTGGCGGTTGGCCCGCCCAGGTCAGAAATCACCCCGGTGAACCCCGGGACTTTATCCCTGATTTGCTCCACCTCGTTGAGAATCGACTCCTCGGAACGATTCTGCATGATGCGACCCTCGTGCTCGGTGATGGAGCAAAAAGTGCAGCCGCCGAAACAGCCCCGCATGACATTCACGGAGAAACGGATCATCTGGTAAGCAGGAATTTTCGCATCCTTATAGGAAGGGTGCGGGACGCGGGCAAAGGGCATACCGAAAACGTAATCCATTTCGGGGGTGGACAAAGGAATCGGCGGGGCATTCACCCACAGATCCATGTCTCCATGCTTTTGTACCAGGGCCCTGGCGTTACCGGGGTTGGTTTCCATGTGCAATACCCGGTTGGCGTGAGCATAGAGCACCGCATCATTGCGAACTTTTTCGAACGAGGGCAGGCGTATGACGGTGCAGTCACGATCACGACCTGGATGAGGCATGAATTTCACCACGGCTTTATCCGTCGCAGGGTCCGCAACACCGTACAACGCGGCATCCCGGCGCTGTTTTTCGGCGGCATCCATTTCGCGCACGTTGATGTAGGGATTCACCACGCGATCGATTTTGCCGGGCCGGTCGATGCGGGTCGAATCGATTTCCCACCAGCCTGCCGGCGTGTCCTTGCGTATCAAGGCCGTGCCCCGTACATCGGTGATGCCGGCAACATCATCTCCACGGGCCAGGCGATGGGCCACCTCGACCAAAGCCCTTTCGGCGTTACCGTACAACAACAGGTCAGCCGTGGCATCCAGCAGGATGGACCGGCGCACGCTGTCCTGCCAATAGTCGTAATGAGCGATGCGCCGCAACGAGGCTTCAATGCCGCCCAGGATGACCGGCACGTCCGGCCAGGCCTCCTTGCAGCGCTGGCTGTACACCAGCGAACAGCGGTCCGGACGCTTGCCGCCTATTCCACCGGGCGTGTAGGCGTCATCAGAACGTCTCTTGCGTTCCGCGGTGTAGCGATTGATCATGGAGTCCATGTTACCGGCAGCCACGCCGAAAAACAGGTTGGGCTTGCCCAGAGCCCTGAATGCATCTGCCGAATGCCAGTCCGGTTGGGCAATGATTCCCACCCGGAAGCCCTGGGCTTCCAGCAGGCGGCCGACAATAGCCATGCCGAACGAGGGGTGGTCTACGTAGGCATCGCCGGTGACGATGATGATGTCGCAGGAATCCCAGCCCAGCGTGTCCATTTCCGCCCGACTCACGGGCAAAAACGGCGCCACGCCAAAACACTCGGCCCAATACTTTGGGTAGTCGAACAGCGCGCTGGCCGGAGTGGGCATGGTGTTAGTGGACATTATGGTGGGCCCTGTGACCTTTCCCTGCGTTCGTTACGGTTGCGGTGGCAGGACTTATTATAACAGGTAGCCCCGCCAGCCAATGGGTATGCAGCTTGCACTACGGGAGTTTTGCTTGACGAGGTCGGCATGTCCGAGCCTGTGGACAGGCTGCGAGTAGCGGCTAATAATTCTGATATTTGAAAAAGGGGCCCAGGATTTCCTGTTCTCTGGCCTGAAAGAGTAGTATTTGCTGCAGCCACGGTTAACCAGGGAGATTGACATGCCAAAACTGAAACTCACGTACTTTGCATTTGACGGCGGGCGGGGAGAACCCATTCGCCTTGCCCTCGCCTGCGGAAAAATTCCCTTCGAGGATCACCGTTTCCCACCCAGTGATTGGCCCACAATGAAGGACCAGACACCGCTGCACCAGGTGCCGGTGATGGAAGTGGATGGCAAAGTCATCACCCAATCCAACACACTGCTGCGCTATGCCGGCAAACTGGCCGGGCTGTATCCGAACGACCCGCTCGAAGCCGCACATTGTGATGAAGCGATGGAAACCATTGAAGACATCGTCACCAAGATTGTGCCTACCATGTTCATGCAGGACGAGGAGGAAAAACGGCGCGCACGTGAAGCCCTGGCTGCCGGACCCATCCCGCTGTACCTGCGCCGGCTGGAAACCATGCTGAAGGAGCGCGGGGGCAAGTATTTTGCGGGCGACCGCCTCAGCGTGGCGGATTTCAAGGTATTCCTGTGGACACGCCATCTGCAATCCGGACAACTGGACCACATACCCAAGGACATCGTGCAACGGCTGACGCCAACTTTGACTGAGCACTTCAAGCGCATCAGTGCAGTGCCTGAAATCGTGGACTACTACAAGAAACGGGCGGCGGCATAAGCTGGCAGCCAGCAGCCATTCTCAGGCATAACAGGCCGTGGCAATGGCGCAGGGCTACAATGAACCTGCTTTCTGAAATGGAAGTCGCCTGCCCCTACTGCGGGGAAACCATCTCCATAATGATCGACGAGTCGGTAGCAGAACAAAGCTATATTGAGGACTGCCAGGTGTGCTGCAGGCCGATCTCGTTCATGGTCACGACATACCCGGGCGAGGAGGCAAGCGTGGAGGTGAGGCGGGAAGATGACTAGGAGTGGATATGCCCAAGCAATGTGAAGTCAGCCAGTCTCCCCGATGCGTTCGGGCGTTGCCGGGTTTATGCACTGCCTGGCTGCTGATCTTTCTGGCTGCTGCCGGTACACCCAACGCGCAGGCCGGAGACGATGCCCGGCCCGATCTCAATGGCGTCTGGATCTCGGTGCTGGTTGCCTTCGACGACCCGCGCTGGCGCATTGCCGACCTGGTGTGCGCCCGCGCCGGTTGTTCCGTGGAAAGTTATGCCTATCTGCAGGGCCTGCTGGTCGATCCTGCCAACAAGAACCGCACCACCAAGCACCTGGTTGAGGACATGAACCGCTTCCAGCAGGAGGCGAACCAGAAACTGTTGACGCCCGCGGCGCGCAAAAGCCAGGCTGAGTTTGACCCGTCACAGGAAGCGGCACTGGACTGTAAACCCGACGGTGACGGCTTGCGCCACCAGATCCTCGCTCCCCTGCCCCTGCAGATTGAACAACACGATGATAAAGTGATTCTGCGCTACGAGTACTGGAATGCGGAGCGCACGGTTTACCTTGATCAGGATGGACATCCCCAAGACGGTGCACCATCGAGGCTGGGCCACTCCACCGGGCGCTACGAGGGCTCCACGCTGATCGTGGAGACGGCGCAAATGCTGCCCAGCGAGACCGGCATACCCAATGACAAACCCTTGACGCTGAGCGCTGAGGCCCGGACCGTTGAACGTTACACCCTCACCGACGAGGGCCAGGCCATGGATGTGACCCTCGATATCATTGATCCGGTAAATTTTACCGGCCCTATGCAAAGTCACCGCCGGATGCTCATTGCCCCCGGTTGGGAACTTGACAAGTTTGAATGTGAATCACTTACTGGCCAATATTGAAAACTACTGGATGACAAGGACATGCTGAACCGGTTATACGCATTGCTGGTAATTGGATTGTGCGGGTTGACTCCGCTCCACGCGCACCACAGTCCCGCATCACACTATCTCATCAAGGAGCTCGCCACGGTTGAAGGCGTGGTTACCGAGTTTCGCCTGACCAATCCCCATGCGCGCATCTACTTCGATGTGACGACACCGGAAGGAGAAGTGCAGCACTGGTTTGCCGAAGGCAATTCTTCCTCTATCCTCAAGCGGCGGGGCTGGGCAAAGGATAGCGTGAAACCCGGAGACACGATCAAGATTTCCGGCTATCCGGCGCGTGATGGCGGACATGCGCTGGACTGGAAGCTGATCGAACTGGCGGACGGCACGCAACTTCGCGGGGGAAACACCGTGGGCATCGAGCAAGATTTCCTGCTCGAAGATATCGACAAGAAGCGACACGTGGAGTCAGAACAGCCAGCAGCTGAGACGAACGGCTGGAAACTCGATCCCTTGTCCTATTCCATCGGTAACTTCAGCACGTTTGCCGAGATGGTTGCCATCGGTCTGAAGAAAATGGCGCTCAGCCAGGCCTTGCCGGCAGAAGAAATGGATCGCCTCGAAGCAGAAGTGCTGCGCATCGCCGAAGAACGGGATGTCCGAATCTACCGGGAAGCAAACTTCCTCGTGACCGGCCTGTTCCCGCCGTCGGCCACTGCCGGCAAGGATGTCCTGCTCATCTATCGCGGCGACACGCTCAAGGAATATCTCGCCCTCAAGCAGCGCAAAGCCGACCTCGAGGCCGCCGGGAGGTATGGGCAAGAGGCCCAGCTGGAAATGGCATGGGCTGTGGGCAAGCTGCTCAGCTATCCGGACAAGAAGATCGAACAGTTACTCGCCAAGTAATTTTCCCCCGCAGGCACCGCAAGTAACTGAAAGCCGCAGGCACCCATGTGCCGGCTGCCTTTGATCATTTGAACCGCGTAATCGGACCGGCAGACGATTGATCAATCGTCTTCTACAGGTACGATCAGGCCTGTAGCGCCAGAGTGAAACTGCGGGCCGGGAGCGGCTACCTCGGCACCCGCCTGAGCCTCACGCTCAAGCATACAATCACGAAGAACTTCGACATAATCGGTGGGCTTAGATTCGGCTTTTACAAGGGCGCGGCCAACGCCGATAGCCCGCTGTTTACCCAACAAACGCGAGCGGAGTTATGCTGGCGCTGGCGTGGCACAGCTGAAGTTGGACGCCAGGAACAAATTTATCGGGTCAGAGAAAAGTGTTTGATTCTGACCGGGCATTCGACAGGGAGACATACCACGGCAACTTTCGTTCTCGTCCACGGCGCATGGCACGGCGGATGGCACTACCGCGATACCGCTCGTGCGCTGCGCTGCGCAGCGCAGGGCATGAGGTGTTCACGCCGACGCATACCGGCGTTGGCGAGCGCGCCCACCAGGGAGCCGAGAACATCACCCTGGAGACACATATCCGTGATGTCTGTGGCTGCATTGAAGCGGAAGAGCTTTCCAACGTGGTTCTTTGCGGTCACTCCTACGGTGGCATGGTCATTACTGGCCGGGCCGATCGCATGCCTGAACGCATCAAGACGCTGGTTTACCTGGATGCCTTCCTGCCCGAGAATGGGCAGTCTCTCATCAGCCTGCTGCCGCTGGCATTGCCGCCAGAGATCTCTGCTGCGTGCCGCAAGCACTGGCTACCTTTGAGATGCCGCTCCTGCTCACGGGCGCCGGTGCAGCAGTCAGGGACCGTTTGTACATCCTCGCCGACGGCTGGGACCCAAGCCCATTCCGTTACTTTGCGGCCAAAGTTGACGGTCAATCGGGCTGGCGCGTGACCAGGATGCCATGCGGCCACGATGTAATGGCGGATATGCCGGGCGAATTGGCCAACGAGCTGTTGCAGCTTGTCTAAGCGCGCGGCGGCGAATCATGGGGTGCGCCAACATCGGCGCGCCCCGAAATCGGGACAGTAGGTGGGGCCTATGGAACCGAGTACAGCACTCAGTGTCTCCGCGCAGGTTGCGGTAGCCATAGCCGGCTTTGCCGGGGTGGTGGCCGTGTTCCGTAGCGGGTCCTGTCACCGCAACAGCGCGCAACCTGATCGCAGAACACTATTAGGGATATCTGATGGCGCGTTCCAAAGTTAGCCGCACCGATGAGCATCGGTTCTTCCTCGGGTTATCTGTGGCCATTTTGGCTATCGCCCTTGCGGGTTTCATGCGCACATACCTTCTTGTGCCACAACTCGGATTGCCCCAGGGGGCTCTGGCATTCACATCGCTGGTGCATGCTGCGTTGTCCTTCGGTTGATGCGTTCTGCTAATCGTCCAATCATGGCGGGTGGCGTCGGGTCGCACTCCGCAGCACCGCAAACTCGGCACATTCGGCGTTGCGATGTACGGAGGTCTTGTCATCCTGGGGCCATTTGTGGCAATCCATTCGACTGCGCGTGTCGGAAGTACGCCGGACGAACTGGCATTTCTCGCTGTAAGCATGGGCAATATTATCGCCTATGCGATTCTGTTCGGGGCTGCGCTCCACTGGCGGCGACGTCCTGACGTACACAAGCGTTTAATGCTTCTGGGCATGGTGGCGTTGCTGACAGCGCCTTTCGGCCGCCTGATCGAACTTCCGTATTTACTCGAGCACGTCATTGGGCCCGGCACGGTGGTGGTTGCGCTGGCCTGGTGGGACTACAGGTCTCTGGGGCAGCTGCACCCGGTAACGCGGTTTGGTGGCCCGGCAATCCTGTTGTGGGAGTTAATGCCCAACTTGTACATGACAAGCGCATGGTGGCTAGCCGCGGCCCGCTGGTTGGTCAGGGTCTTCACGGGATGACCGCTTGCTTTTCGCGAGTACTCTACGGTATCTTTCACTCTTGAGAAAACCTGTAAGCTATCTGTGCAAAACCACATCGGAAGACTGCCATAAAAAAACTCGTTGCTCTACTGATCGACTGGCCACAACACATTGGTGAAGCCATCGGCTGGGTCGGGCCACTCGCTGCCCGCGTTACCGTCGGCGGGGTGTTTCTTTCCAGTGGCTGGAGCCATCTGCACGACCCTAATTTTGTCGAGACGTTCGCAGACATGGGAATTCCGTGGCCGGACCTGCTGCTGCCGCTGTCATCGTGGGTGGAACTTGTCGGCGGCGCCATGACCCTGGCTGGGTTGTGCACGCGCATCGTGGCAGTGCCACTCGCGATCAACATGCTTGTCGCAATTCGGGCCGCACTTTCGCACCGGTTTAATCCATCCGGCGACTTCCTGGTCCTTGATGAAACCGCGTACTTCGCCATCTTTGTATGGCTGGCCGCGGCCGGTGCCGGTTCGCTGTCCCTCGACCACCTGCTGCAGCGCTTCGCCGCGCCCAAGGATTGAGCGTCGCGCGCCCTGGCCCGATGAATCTCAACCAGGTCACCGTCCCCGCCGTGAATGTCGCCGCGTCGGTCGACTTTCTACTGCCGCCTGGGCCTGGAGCTGATCGTCAGCTCCCCTCACTACGCCCGCTTCCAGTGCCCGGTAGGCGAATCTTTGTTTTCTGTACACCTGGTGGACGAACTTCCCCACCAGTCGCAAACGGTGATTTACTTCGAGGTTGAGTTACTTGACGAGCGGGTCAGGGAATTGCAGCGCGCAGGCCCGGAGTTCTCGCAAGAGCCACGGGACGAAAGCTGGCTGTGGCGGGAAGCGCGAATCTCCGACCCATCGGGCAATGTCATCTGCCTGTACCGGGCTGGAAACAATCGTTTGAACCCACCCTGGCGCATCCGCCCAGGCGAATGAGCAACTGCGCCCAGGTCAAAGCGCTCCGGGCGGCCAAGCACAACGGGCCCGGCCCTGACTGCCGGCGACAGAATGCGAGCTCCCGCCCATGCTATCCACCCCTCTAACCATGACGATCGCCTGCCTGCTTGCTGCCGCAGGGCTGGTCGTGGCTGAACTGCAGCAGCTGCGCATCTCCAAACTGCTGTGTAAGGTTGCGGCCAGCACGGCTTTTGTACTGCTTGCTCTCTCCTTGCATGCAACGGATTCACGGTACGGTCAAACCATGCTCGCCGCCCTGGCTCTCAGCTGGATAGGCGATGTCTGCCTCCTATCGGAGCGCAGCGCGCTGTTCCTGTCTGGCCTGGCTTTTTTCCTGCTCGCCCACGTAGCGTTCTCGGTGGCGTTTGCTGCCGGTGCTCTTCACGTGTTTGCCGGTGTCGCTGGCCTGGTCCTGATGTCAATCATCGGCGCACTCACGCTGCGCTGGCTTTGGCATCATCTTGGCACTGCCTACAAAGCGGCGGTCAGCGCCTATGTCATTGCCATAGTCGCCATGTGCTCCCTGGCAATCGCCTGCGGCGCCGCCTCTGGTTCATGGCTGGTTGGGGTTGGCGCGCTGGCGTTCGCTGCATCCGACATTTCAGTCGCGCGCAATCGTTTTGTTGCGCCGGGCTTTGCCAACAGGGCCTGGGGTCTTCCGGTCTACTATTCAGCACAGTTGCTGCTGGCCTGGTCCATCGCGCATTGAATTCAAGAATTCGACCTTGAGGGTCATGTGCCGAGTTACTGCCGGTTTGTGGCGCTGTTTATTTTTCCCGCTCGGGCCTGAGTGGGCTCACGTAATGGGACACTGCCGGCTCGCTGCCCGGTATCAGCATGGAATGGATTTCCATCTGCAACAAACGATCGGCATCCGTGACCCGTTCATGCTGGCGGCGATGTTCCAGCCAGGATTCCGTGTTGAATGTTTCGATGTATAGATGCGGTTGTTCAGTGTGCTCGAAGATGCCCCACGCAAAAGCGCCATCGCGTTTCCGCGACTTGCCCAGGATGTGAATAACTTCGAGGAATTCCTTCAGTTTGTCCTCGTGCACCCGGTATTCAATGGTGACCAACACCGGCCCGCAATCGTTGCTGACAGCAGCGTTTGCGGCCAGGGCCGGCCAGTGCATGGAGGGTGAGAGGTCCTTGTTACCAATACCGGCAATGCGCCAACGCCAGGTGAGCGCAATGGCCGCGATCATGCCAGCAGCGGCAACCAGCAAGGCGGTGCTCATGCTGGTGTGTTCCGCCAACCTCCCCCAGATGATGCTGCCAAAGGCCATGGATCCCATGAAAATCATCATGAAAACCGCCAGGCCGCGCGAACGCACCCAGTTGGGCAGCGCCATCTGAGCTGAAACCTGCAGGGATGAGAGCACGGCAATCCAGGCAAAACCGCTCGTCGCCATCACCAGGCAGAGCAGGTACAAATGGCTCAGGGTTGCCAGTCCAATCATCGTGATGGCATAGACAAAACTGGCCGTTGCAACCAGGACGTCCCGCGACATCCGTTCCCGAATGTGTGGCAAAGCGAAAGCGCCAGCCACCGCACCCACCCCGATTGAAGCCACCAGCAGCCCAAACACTTGTGGCCTGCCGCCCCCGGCGATGCGTGACAACAGTGGCAGAAAGGCCCAGGACGCGCTGGCGAAACCGTAGAAACCCAGGCCGCGCACCATGGCCGCTTGCAACTCCGGCGCATGGCGCGCAAAGCGAAAACCGGAACGCAGGGCGCTGAAAAACCGTTCGCCCGGCAGTTCACTGTATTCGGCCTGGCGACGCCAGCGACTCAGTACCACGATCACGCCCGCGTACGACACCGCATTAAGGATGAAGACAGCTCCGGTTCCGGCAAGAGAAATGATCACGCCAGCCAGGGCCGGTCCAATGGCCCGTGCCACATTCACACCCATGCTGTTCAGGGTAATGGCGGAGGACAAATCCTTGCGCGGCACCAGTTCGGGAGTCAATGCTGCCCAGGCCGGGAACATCATGGCCGAGCCTATACCCATGGCAAAAGTCATAAGGACCAGCAACCAGGCTGAAGTGATGTGGTTCAATGTCAGCAGGCCCAGGGTGCCGGACACCAACACCAGCCAGGTTTGGACTGCAAGCAGGTAACGCCGGCGGTCGATGATGTCTGCCAGGGCGCCCGCTGGCAGGGCCAGGAGAAAAATGGGCAAGCTGGTGGCCGTCTGTACCAGCGAGACCATGACCGGCGTGGGTGACAAGCTGGTCATCAAC
>SHZL01000074.1 GCA_009692275.1 Lysobacterales bacterium
CATGAATCTCCTGCAGGCTCACGCCATCGCGAAACGCATCGGCAACGTACAGCAACCGCTCCGGCCCGGCTTCGCGCAATTCGCGTTGCAGCACCGCGGTACGCAAGTTGGGGTCGGTTTCCTGCAAAATCTCGTTCAGGCCGTCCCTTCCCGTTTCCAGGCTGCGCAGGGCTTTTTGCAGGGATTCCTGGAAGGTTCGCCCGATGGCCATGGCTTCACCGACGGATTTCATCTGGGTCGTCAGCCGCGGATTGGCCGCCGGGAATTTTTCAAAAGCAAAGCGCGGCAGCTTGGTTACGACGTAGTCGATTGCAGGCTCGAAGGAAGCCGGGGTGGCGCCGCCGGTAATCTCGTTGCGCAATTCATCAAGAGTGAAGCCAACTGCCAGCTTGGCAGCCACCTTGGCAATGGGAAAGCCGGTTGCTTTTGAAGCCAGGGCTGAAGAGCGCGAGACCCGCGGGTTCATCTCGATGACCACTACCTTGCCATTTTCCGGGTTGATGGCGAACTGAACGTTTGATCCCCCGGTCTCCACCCCGATTTTTCGCAGCACGGCAATGGATGCATTGCGCAGACGCTGGTATTCCTTGTCCGTCAGTGTCTGGGCCGGCGCGACCGTAATGGAATCGCCGGTGTGTATACCCATGGGATCGAGGTTCTCGATGGAGCAAATGATGATGCAATTGTCTTTCTTGTCGCGCACCACCTCCATCTCGAATTCCTTCCAACCCAGCACGGACTCTTCCAGCAATACCTCGTGAGTGGGTGATAGCTCCAGCCCGCGGCTGACGATTTCCTCGAATTCTTCCATGTTGTAGGCAATGCCGCTGCCCGAACCACCCATGGTAAAAGACGGACGGATGATGGTGGGAAAACCGACAGCCACCTGCCGTTGCAAAGCTTCTTCCAGGCTGTGCGCGATGACGGCCGCAGGCACATCGAGACCAATCTCTATCATGGCATTGCGAAATTGCTCCCGGTCTTCGGCCATGTCGATGGCGGCCCGGGAGGCGCCAATCATTTCCACGCCGTGCTTTTCCAATATCCCGTGGTGCGCCAGGTCCAGGGCGCAATTGAGTGCCGTTTGCCCGCCCATGGTGGGCAGGAGGGCATCCGGCTTCTCAATGGCGATAATCTGCGCCACGGTGCGCCATTCGATGGGCTCGATGTAAATGGCATCGGCCATTTCCGGGTCGGTCATTATGGTGGCGGGATTGGAATTGACCAGGATGACGCGGAACCCCTCTTCGCGCAGTGCCTTGCAGGCCTGCGCCCCGGAGTAGTCAAATTCACAGGCCTGGCCGATGACGATGGGACCGGCGCCGATGATGAGGATGCTTTTAATGTCCGTTCTTTTAGGCATTTAGTGCCCTGTCCCGCCTATTCTTGCGATTTCAGCAAGGCGAGAAGTGGTCAGCTGCCAGGCGCGCGAACGCAGGACTAGCTGGTCTAATTCAAGCGAGCGCAACACCGCAGACGGCCGCTTATCGCCTTGCCCGGAGGGAGCCCCGCAGACGCACCAATGCAGCGTTGCAACCCTTGGCAAGGACGAGCCATTCCCCGCGGACTGCGCCTTGCCTTGGCACGTCTGCGGGGCTCTGAAAACGTCAGAATAGGCGGGACAGGACACTATCTCGCTTCTCTCAGTCGCGTGATATTTTCCTTCTTGCCAGCCTCGTCCATGCTCTGGATGAACAGGTCAAACAACCCGGCAATGTCGTGCGGGCCAGGGCTGGCTTCCGGATGCCCCTGGAAACCAAATGCCGGCGCATTGTTGAGCCGAACCCCCTGCAGTGAGTTGTCAAACAGTGAGCGGTGAGTTGCGCTCATGGATGACGGCAGGCTGTCTTCGTCAATGGCAAATCCGTGGTTCTGGCTGGTAATCATCACGCAACCTGTCGCCAGGTCCTGCACCGGATGATTGGCGCCGTGATGGCCGAACTTCATTTTTACCGTGCGCGCCCCGGCTGCCAGTCCCAGCAACTGGTGGCCGAGGCAAATTCCAAACACAGGAATTTTCTTCTTCAACAGGCGGCGTATTGCCTTGATGGCGTAGTCGCACGGCTCCGGGTCGCCAGGGCCGTTCGACAGGAACACGCCATCGGGTGCGAGTTCGAGCACCTGTTCTGCCGTGGTGGTTGCAGGCACCACGGTAATGCGGCACGCCCGCTCTGCCAGCATGCGCAGGATATTGCGCTTGATGCCAAAATCGTAGGCCACGACATAGCGCACGGGTGCCATGGCATTCCATTGCTGTGTGTCCAGGCTCCAGCTTCCAGCCAGCCATTCGTAGCTGCTCCGGGTGGTCACTTCACGTGCCAGGTCCAGGCCCTTCATCCCGGGGAAAGACCGCGCCAGCGCAACTGCGGCGAGGGTCATCGCGCCACCGTCAGTGGCTCCGCTGGCGGTAGCGCCCGCCACGATCCCGCCATTCTGGGCGCCCTTGCTGCGCAGAATACGGGTGAGCTTGCGCGTATCGATGCCGGCAATGGCCACCACCCGGTGGCGCTTGAGGAAGTCCGGCAGGGTTTCATTCATACGCCAGTTGCTGGCCAGGGCCGGGCAGTCGCGCACTATGAGCCCGGCGGCCATGACGCAATCAGACTCGTTGTCCTGTTCGTTACAACCGGTATTGCCAATATGCGGGTAGGTCAGAGTGACAAGCTGGCGCATATAGGAAGGGTCGGTAAGTATTTCCTGGTATCCGGTCATGGCCGTGTTGAATACGACCTCACCGCTGGATTCACCCCGCGCTCCTATACTCTGCCCCTGGAACACGGTGCCGTCCGCCAGGGCCAGTACAGCCAACTCTGCCAAATTCATTCCTCCAGACATAAAAAACGGGAACGCCGGTCGGCAATTCCCGCTTAGACAATCTCTATCTGAAACAAAAACCTCTAAGCGCACAGATTCTAGCGGAGCCCGGCGGCCCTGTCTAACGACTTGTAGGCGCGCCGCTGGGCGCGAATGTTTAGATACGCTCTCCTGATCGGCTGCAAGCGGCCATTGTGCAGGGACGCGCCGGTGCCGCGAAGGCCATGGATGGCCGAGAGCGGCCTCCTACAAGCGCCCGGCCAGCCAGTCCGCTGCCGAATAGAAGCCCGGGTCCTGCTTACTCAGCCAGCGGGCCGCGTCCAGTGCGCCGTGGGCAAATAAAGCGCGATCCATGGCTTCATGGTGCAAAACAATTTTCTCGCCCGGCCAGTCAAGTGTAACGCTGTGTTGCCCGATGATTTCCCCTTCGCGGATCGAGCTATAAGAAATTTCCGGCACACTGCTGTCCCGCCCGGCAGCAATCGCCGCGCCCAGCATCAGGGCCGTGCCGGACGGTGCATCCTGCTTCCATTGGTGATGCGTATCTGCGATGGACACCCGGGTTTCAGGCTTCATCAGGCCCGCAGCTACGGTGCACAAGCGCGCCAGCAGGTTTACCCCCAGGCTGAGGTTGGGCGACCAAAGAACCGCACAGCTTTTTGCCGCCAACTTCAGGGCGTCCATCTCTGCCGCGCACAAACCGGTAACTCCGCTCAGCAAGGCAACCCGCTGGTTGGCACACCATGGCGCCGCGTTGGCAGTACCCTGCGGCAGGGAAAAATCGATCAGGACTTCGGGATTTCCCGGCAACTGGTCCAGCGAGGAAAAATAAGCTACGGGTTCAGCCCAGTCCGGCCGGGCTGGTGCTACCACCGCGGTAATGCTGACGGTCGCATCCTGTTTTGCTGACTTGACGATGGCTGCAGCCATGCGACCGGCGCCGTGCAGTGCAATACGTGTCATATCGGGCTGGGCTCCAGTGTCCTGGCAATTAGGACGTCATGCGCTCGAAAAATTCGCGCACACTGCTAAGCCAGGACTCACCGCGGGGATTGTGCTCCGTATCGTCGCCCTTGTAGTCATTTTCAAACTCCTGCAGCAATTCCTTCTGGCGGCGGCTCAACTTCACCGGCGTTTCCAGCACGATGCGGCATATGAGATCGCCTTGCTTGTGGCTGCGCACCGACTTTACCCCTTTACCCTTCAGCCGGAACATGCGCCCGGTTTGGGTTTCCGCCGGTATTTTCAGCTTCACCTGGCCTCCCAGCGTGGGGATTTCCAGTTCGCCACCCAATGCCGCCAGGGTGAAGGTAACGGGCACCTCGCAATGCAGATCGTCGCCGTCGCGCGCGAAGATCCGGTGCCCCCGCACTCGCACCTCCACGTAAAGATCGCCGGTCCCCGCACCGTTCGCACCCGCTTCACCTTCACCGGCCAAGCGGATGCGGTCACCATTGTCTACGCCCGCCGGGATTTTTACCGACAGTGTCCGGGTTTCCCGCACCCTGCCCTGGCCATGGCAGGTGCCGCAGGGATTACTGATTCTTTGGCCTTGCCCGTGACAGGCCGGGCAGGTTTGCTGCACCGAAAATATGCCTTGCTGCATGCGCACCTGGCCAACGCCACCGCAGGTGGCGCAGGTCTCTTTCTTGCCGTCACGCGCACCACTGCCATTGCAGGTTTTGCACGCGCCAAGAGTGGGAACTTTTATCTCGCGGGTTACACCCTGGACGGCTTCTTCCAGATCCAGTTCCATGGCCAGGCGCAAGTCCGAACCGCGCTGCCGCTGCTGCGAACGGCGCCCGCCGCCGAAAATATCACCAAAGATATCGCCAAAAATGTCTCCCACGTCGCCGTGAAAACCACCAGGCCCCCCGCCTGCACTGCCGTCTACGGCGGCGTGGCCAAAGCGGTCGTAGGCGGAACGCTTGTCCGGGTCCGTGAGGATTTCGTAGGCTTCTTTGGCTTCCTTGAACTGCTCCAGCGCGCTCTCTTCCGGATTGCGGTCTGGATGGTATTTCATAGCCAGCCGCCGGTAGGCTTTCTTCAGATCGGCTTCGCTGGCGTTTTTCGCCACGCCGAGAATCTCGTAGTAATCGCGTTTTGCCATGCCCGGATTCCTTGTTAGGGAAACTCTGATTTATTCAGAGATTCCTTAGTTCACGGGATTTTGGGTTGCCCCGTGCCTATTTCAATGCAAAACCCCGGCCGTGGCCGGGGTTTTGCAGGTGCTGATCAGCGTTCGCTATCAACGCTTTTTGTCATCGTCCACTTCTTCGAACTCTGCATCCACCACATCCTCTGCCGTACCCTGGGGTTGTGACGGGCCACCGGCGGAGGCGGAATCCGCCGCCTGTGCGGCTTCTGCAGCTTTTTGCTGGATGACCTGTGCCGCTTCGCCCAAAGTGGCAACAGCCGCCTCGATTTCATCCTTCTTGTCGCCCTTCATGGCCTTTTCCACTTCTTCAATGGCGGCTTCGACCTTGCTGCGTTCGGCTGCATCGACCTTGTCGCCCAATTCCGCCAGGCTCGAGCGGGTGGCATGGACCATGGCATCTGCCATATTGCGCGAAGTGACCAGCTCATGGAATTTCCGGTCTTCTTCCGCATGGACCTCTGCATCTTTCACCATGCGATCGATTTCATCCGCTGACAGCCCGGAACCGGCTTTGATCTCGATCCGCTGTTCCTTGCCGGTTGCCTTGTCCTTGGCACTCACGTGCATGATGCCGTTGGCGTCAATATCAAAGCTGACTTCGACCTGCGGCATGCCGCGACGTGCGGCGGCGATGCCGGTCAGGTCAAACCGGGCCAGTGACTTATTAGCTGCTGCGATTTCACGTTCGCCCTGCAAGACGTGCACGGTAACCGCAGTCTGGTTGTCCTCGGCAGTGGAGAATACCTGTGCAGCCTTGGTTGGAATGGTGGTGTTTTTCGAGATCAGCTTGGTCATCACTCCGCCCAGGGTCTCGATGCCCAGCGACAAGGGGGTAACGTCCAGCAGCAGAACATCCTTGACTTCGCCGGACAGAACTCCAGCCTGTATCGCGGCACCAACAGCCACCGCTTCGTCCGGATTCACGTCCTTACGTGGCTCGCGGCCAAAGAATGCGGCAACCGTTTCCTGCACCCTGGGCATGCGCGTCTGGCCACCGACCAGGATGACCTCGTTGATGTCGCTGATTTTCAGCCCGGAGTCATCCAGTGCCGTACGGCAAGGCGCTATGGTCCGCGTGATCAGGTCTTCAACCAGTGATTCGAGCTTGGCCCGCGTCAGCTTGATGTTCAGATGCTTGGGGCCATTGGCATCCGCGGTAATATACGGCAGGTTTACCTCAGTCTGCTGGCTCGATGACAGCTCGATCTTGGCGCGCTCGGCGCCTTCGCGCAGGCGCTGCAGGGCCAGCGGGTCTTTTCTCAGGTCAAAGCCCTGATCTTTCTTGAATTCAGCCACCAGGTAATCAATCACCCGCCGGTCGAAGTCCTCACCGCCCAGGAAGGTATCCCCGTTGGTGGACAGAACTTCAAACTGGTGCTCGCCATCCACGTCGGCAATTTCAATGATGGAAACGTCGAAGGTACCGCCGCCAAGGTCATACACGGCGATTTTCTTTTCGCCGCCT
Source organism: Lysobacterales bacterium (assembly GCA_009692275.1). GTDB lineage: Bacteria > Pseudomonadota > Gammaproteobacteria > Xanthomonadales > SZUA-36 > SHZL01. Next base: position 6,438 of record SHZL01000074.1, read on the forward strand.
TTCTTGTCCAGGCCATAGGCCAACGCAGCCGCCGTGGGCTCGTTGATGATGCGCTTGACGTTAAGCCCGGCTATCCTGCCGGCATCCTTGGTCGCCTGGCGCTGCGAGTCGTTGAAATATGCCGGCACGGTAATAACCGCCTCGGTTACTTCCTCACCGAGGTAGTCTTCGGCCGTCTTTTTCATTTTCATCAGCACGCGTGCCGAAATTTCCGGCGGCGCCATTTTCTTGCCACCTGCTTCAACCCAGGCATCGCCGTTTTCCGCTGCAAGTATCTTGTACGGCACCAGGTCGCGGTCCTTTTGCACGACCTCTTCCGCATACTTGCGCCCAATCAGTCGTTTCACCGCGTACAAGGTGTTGCTCGGATTGGTCACTGCCTGGCGCTTGGCCGGCTGGCCAACAATCACTTCGTCATCCTTCGTGAAAGCCACGATGGATGGCGTGGTGCGATCGCCTTCGGCATTTTCGATCACTTTGGGCTGACCGCCTTCCATCACTGCTACGCAGGAATTCGTGGTGCCCAGGTCAATACCTATGATCTTGCCCATGTCTTAAATTCTCCAAAAATAAGTTCAGTACACGTTCGTTGCAACAAAAGTGGGGGCCTGTAACGAAATTTCAATACGCTGAAGGCTGATTACCCTGTCTTTTTTTATCGACATCATGCTTTGCTTGACACCACCACCATGGCCGGCCTGATCAACCGGTCATGCAGCCTGAACCCCTTCTGCAAAACGTCTATAACCGTGTTTTCATCCTGTTCCGCTGAAGGCTGCAGGCTTACCGCCTGGTGCAGCTCGGGGTTGAACACTTCGCCTTTCGGGTCAATCACCTCCAGGCCGTGGTCACTCATGACCTTGCTGAGCATTTTGAGGGTGAGTTCCTTGCCGGCCTTGAGCGTTTCCACCGGGGTGTTGCTGTCGACCGTTTCGATGCCGCGCTCGAGGCTGTCGCGCACTTGCAAGAGGTCCTTCATCACCCCTTCCAAGGCAAATTTCCGGGATTTTTCCAAGTCACGTATGAGTCGCTTGCGCAGGTTTTCCATCTCAGCCTGCATGCGCAACATGGCATCGCGGTGCAACAGCAACTCTGCTTCAGCGGCAGACGGGGCCTTGCCCATGTCCTGCAGCTCATCATCTACGGTGGCGGCGTCGACGGGTTGCTCACCTGCGGGCAGTTCCTGCTCATCTGCCGCGGCCGGGAATTCTGACGGCTCACTTCCAGCCTGCTGCTTGTTTCCTGTCACTGTCATGTACTCCTGCGTTGACCACGCGTGCGGTTGTACCTCCATATGGGGCCCGGCAGGTATGATTCAAGCGGATTTCCTACCCGCACCTCGTTGCCGATTGGCCGGCATCATGCTAGCTTGGCCTGGAAATTTCCCATGTGCCACGCGGTGAAGAACGCCAGAACACGGATCATGCTCAGCCTGCTGCAAATTCGCAATTTCACCATCATCGAGTCGCTGGATCTCGAGCTCGGCCGTGGCTTCACCGCCATCACCGGGGAGACGGGCGCGGGCAAATCAATCCTGGTTGATGCCCTGGGCCTGTTGCTGGGCGGGCGTGCCGACAGCAGCAGCATTCGCAGTGGCTGCGACCGGGCGGAATTGAGCGCGGAATTCGAACTTGAGGAGGATGACAGCGCACTGGACTGGTTGAAGCGGGCCGAACTGGATGAAGGGAGAACCTGCCTGCTGCGCAGGCTGGTGAGCGAAAACGGCCGTTCGCGGGCATGGATAAACGGCACTACCGTCACCCTCGCCCAGCTGCAGGAACTCGGTGAACTGCTGGTGGAGATCCACGGCCAGAACGAGCACCTCCGCCTGGTGCGACCCGCCGAGCAGTTTCGCTTGCTGGACAGTGGGCCACACTGTGCCCGGGAGCTGGAAGGCCTGCAGCAGCGCTTTGGCGCATGGCAGGCGGTGGATGCAGCCCTCGCTGAACTGGAGCGTGAATCCCCGCTCGCTGCCGGGGAACTTGACCTGCTGCAATACCAGATCGATGAGCTGCAGCACGTGGCGCTGAGTGAACAGGACTTCGCAGACCTGGACCACGAGCACCGCCTGCTGGCCAGGGGGAGCGACGTTATTGCATCGCTGGAATCCTCCATCGGGACTCTGGACCAGGAACAATCAGGTGTGACGGCACAAATCCAGCAACTGCTGGACCGGTTGGGGCAACACGCGATGCTCGATCGCGAAATCGACAGTGTGTGTAAACTTCTGCAGGAAGCAGCCATCAATTGTGAAGAAGCGCGCACCAGCCTGGAGAGCGCACTGTCGCGTATTGACCTCAGCCCGGAACGATTGGCCGAACTGGACCGGACCATGGGCCGCCTGCATGACCTTGCCCGCAAGCACCGGGTGGAACCAGCCGGCTTGCAGCTGGTATTACAGCACCTGATCGGGCGCAGCGAACGCGCAGCCAGCCAGCACGAGCGCAAGCAAGCTCTGCTGGCGCAAAAAACCGTGCTTGAGCAGGACTACCGGGAGGCTGCCGTGTCTTTGCACCAGGTGCGCAAGACACGGGCAGCGGCTTTATCGCGTGCCGTCAGCGATTTAATGCAGGTTTTGGGCATGGCGGGCGGCGTATTTGAGTTGCGCGTGGAACTGGACGCTGCTGCACCTCCCAGCCGGCGCGGCGATGACCGGTTGGAACTGCTGGTCAGTGCCAACCCCGGAATCCCCCCCGGCGCTTTGCGAAAAGTAGCCTCCGGGGGCGAGCTTTCCCGCATCAGCCTCGCGGTCAAGGTCGCCTCTGCTGCCGGCCAGTTTGCCCCCACTCAGGTTTTTGATGAAGTCGATGCCGGCATCGGCGGCGAAACGGCAAACTCGGTTGGACGCTTGCTGCAAAGCGTGGCGGGCGCCGGGCAGGCCCTGTGTGTTACTCACCTCGCACAGGTGGCTGTTTGCGCCGATCAGCAGTTTCGCGTGCTTAAGAGTGCTGAAGGCCAGGTCACCCGGGTGCAAACTGATTTGCTGGGTGAACGTGAGCGGGTGGACGAAATCGCCCGTATGCTGGGCGGCAGGCTGTCTGAACAAAGCCGGGCGCACGCCAGCGAACTCCTCGCCAGTGCGTTGACACAGCACTGAACTTGCGGAATTGCCCCCAAGATTTTCGTTTGGGTTTTCGTTAGGTTTTTCGTTAGGTTTTTCGTTTGGGCCGGACGTAAAGAACCAGGCTGTGGTCGGCAATTTCATAGCCGTGTGTTGCCGCGATTTTTTCCTGCAAGGCCTCGATTTCTGCGCTGACGAATTCGATCACCTTGCCGGTTTCCACGCACACCATATGATCGTGATGCTGACCGGAATCCAGTTCGTAGTAAGCCTGCCCGCCTTCGAAATTGTGTTTTACCACCAACCCGGCGGCCTCAAACTGGTGCAGCACACGGTAGACCGTTGCAAGACCGATGTCTTCACCGGACTCAAGCAATGCGCGGTAGATGTCATCCGCAGTGCCGTGCTTGAAGCGTTTCTGCTCCAGAACCTCAAAAATCCGCGTGCGCGGATGAGTGACTTTCAGGCCGGCCTTGCGCAGGTTTCTGGTTTCCATGGTACTAGGCCTCCCTCTTTGCACTAAAGCCTGCACGAATATTGTATCATTCACCTCCAACGCGCCACGAAAAATCCAACCAGGTATCGAATGTTTACCAGAACCCTATTACTGAAGCGGCTGTTCGCCGGATCGCTGATTGCCCTGCTTGCCTGTTCTGGCTGCGGCTTGATCTACAAGCAAAACATCCAGCAAGGCAATGCGCTGGAGGCCGAAGACCTGGACCAGCTGTACATTGGCATGAACAAACGCCAGGTCCTGTTTGTGCTGGGTTCACCGTCCATCCATGACCCCTTTCAGCTCGAACGCTGGGATTACGTGCAAACCTACAGCCGGCGGGGCGAGGCCATGGTCCAGCGGACCGTGACCCTGCGTTTTGAAAAGGACCTGCTGGTGGAACTGATCGGCGTGGATCAAACGCCAACCGCGCTGGTGGACGAAGAGCCCGCTTCGGTCGTTGTATCTTCAGACGTCAAATCAGCCCCTGCGGAGAAATCGGCACTTGATCCTGACGCCGGTTCACAGGCGGCAGAGGAAAAAGCGGAAGAAGCTTTGAAACCTGAGGCGGACGTCAATGGCATCGGTGCACCCAGTTCCCAGGAACGAAAATTTGAGGACAAAGGC
>SHZL01000075.1 GCA_009692275.1 Lysobacterales bacterium
TTTCTTTACTCACGCAAGGAATTCCGCCCGCGTGTGGATGTTTTCCTTGAAGCATCCACCCAGTGCGGTGGTGCTGGTCTGCGAGTTGGAGTCCATCACGCCGCGTGACTTAACGCAGTAGTGCGTTGCGTTTATGCTTACGGCAACGTTGTCGGTGCCCAACAGGGCCTGCAATGCAACCAGGATCTGCCGGGTCAGTCGTTCCTGGACCTGCGGGCGTTGGGCAAAGAAGCGCACGATGCGGTTGATCTTGGACAGGCCTATGAGCTTGTCCCTGGGAATGTAGGCGACCCTGGCGACGCCATCGATCGTAACGAAGTGATGCTCGCAGGTGCTGGTCAGATCGATGTCGCTGATTTTAACCATCTCGTTTGCGCCCATTTTGTTGTCGATCAAAGACATTTTCGGGAAGTGGCGGTAATCCAGCCCGGAAAAAATCTCGCGCACGTACATCTTTGAAATCCGGTGCGGTGTTTCCGCCAGGCTGTCATCGTTCAGGTCCAGGCCCAGGGTCTGGATCACTTCGGTCATCAACCCCTTGATACGCTCGTACTTCTGCTGCTCGCTCAGGCCGGTTTCGATCATCGGGGTTTCGAGGCCAAGCTCGATCAGCGTGTTTCTCACCAGCACAGCTTCCGGACTGAGTTCTTCCTCCAGGTGATTTGCCTGCCTGCCGAAATAGAGTGGTTTTACATTCATGACGCTTTCTCCAGGAGTCTGAGGGTTTTGGCCTTGTCGTCTTGATACTCGAGCGACAGCGAAACGGAATCGGCGAAGCGCAGGGCGTGGGGCTTGTCAATCGAGACGCGGGCATGGTTGACGCCGGGATGGTAACTGCAGATGGCCAACACGTCTGCTACCAGTTTTTCCAGCAGGAGAAACCGCCCTTCCTCAACGTGTCGAATCACTTTCTTGGCAATCACTTTGTAATTCAGTGCGTCGTCGACCTGGTCACGCAGCACGGACTCGGCGAGCGTGTAGTTGATCTCAATGTTGATCACCACATCCTGCTGTTTTTCCATTTCCTCGGCATTGAAACCGATAAAGGTGCGCAAGCGCAGGTTATGGATGTTGATGGTGGCATGTGTCGAGGCCCTGCCGGGGTTGGGAAAAGCGGCCAGATTGGTCATGTGAACTCCCGATATTTCATTCAAAAACCAGCGAGAAGTTGATCCCCCCAATCACCATTGCCCGGGGGACTGGTGTTTACGAGTTGTTGCAATCAGAAAAGAGTTTAAATGTATTGTATAAGTATTGCAAGAGACACTGTCAAACAAATTGCAATAAAGTATACATAGTGTATAGATAAATGATTATCTTGCAAGCGAACTGGGAAAGTCGTGTGCTATGATCCACTCAGTATTCCCCGCTCCACTGTTGGATTTCTTATTTGTCCCTGGAGAGACTCCCTTGACCCGTAACTCTGTTTCTCTGACTCGAGTGCTTCGCTGCACCGCTATTGGCCTGATTCTGCTGTGCCAGGTCGCCCTGGGCTCGGCCCAGGCGCCAATCATCCAACCGGGTGCGCCCGGGGCGCCGGTGCGGGTACTCAGTGCCGAAGAGGCGACTGCGATAGCTGTCACGAGCCACTCGCCGGACGACGCCAGGTTCATGCAGGATATGATCCCGCATCATTATCAGGCCATCGAGATGGCTGCGCTGGTGGCCGATCGCACCAACCGGCCGGAGCTGATCGATGTTGCCGGGCGCATCAATGTCTCGCAGCAAGACGAGATTGAGTTCATGCAGAAGTGGTTGCGCGAAAACGGCGAGCGTGTGCCGGATGCAAGCTCGCACGAGATGATGCACACCAGCCACACGATGGCTGGCATGGCCACGCCGGAACAGATGGCCGAGCTCGCGGCGTCCGAAAGCGCCGCCTTTGACCGGCTGTTCCTGCAGTTGATGATCAGGCACCACGAGGGCGCGGTAACGATGGTCGAGGAGCTCATGGAACAGCCGGGTGCCGCATACGATGCACAGCTGTTTGAGTTCACCACCGACGTTACCAATGGCCAGGGCGCCGAAATCGAGCGGATGAACGTGCTCCTGGCCAGCCTGTCCACGGACCCGCGCGCCGGTCTCGAGGCCGGTCTGGATGACGCCGGACAGGCGCTCATGAACATGAAACTCCTGGCATCGCTACCGCGGCCACCGGGCTTTTTCGATCCAGTTAACCCGGGTGAAAGACCGGCAGCCCCCTCGCAGCCGGACGCTGAACAGCCCGCCGGGCAGGACAAGAGCGACCTGCCGGTCGACGGCGGCGAGAATCCTGGGAACGAAGAGGCTGAGCAGGATGAAGAGGACGAGCGCTTTCCGTTTTTGAGCTTTTCCAATACCGACCTGGCCTTTGCCGGCAGCGTGATGGTCGTGGGCAGCTACCACGGCTTCAACGTCTATCGTCTGCAGGAGGCTGGCCTCCCTGAACTGCTGAGCTCGGTGGTTTGCCCGGGTGGGCAAGGAGATGTCTCCATCGTCGGTAATCTGCTGTTCATGTCGGTGGAACAGACCCGGGGGCGGCTGGACTGCGGGCTCGGAGGCGTCAGCGAAGACGTTAGCGCTGAACGGTTCCGCGGGTTGCGCATCTTCGACATCAGCGACCTGGCACGACCGGTGCAGGTGGGCGCGGTGCAGACCTGCCGTGGCTCGCACACGCATTCGGTTGTCGCCGGCCCGGGCGAAGACGGCAAGATCATCATTTACAACTCCGGCACCGCCGACGTGCGCAAAACAGAGGAGTTGGAACGCTGCATCGATGACTCTCCAGGCGACGACCGGACTGCATTGTTCCGCATCGACGTCATTGAGGTACCGGTCGGCCGGCCAGCCGAGGCGCGCATCGTTGACAGCCCCGCCGTGTTCGCAGATCCCGAGGCAGGCGTCCTGGCCGGACTCTGGCGCGGCGGCGATCACGGCGATGAAACCCAGGAAACCGAGCGCACCGATCACTGCCACGACATCACCGTGTTTCCCGAACGCGGCATTGCCGCTGGCGCGTGTTCCGGCAACGGCATTCTTTTCTCTATCGCTGACCCGCTGAAGCCGCAGCGCATCGATGAGGTCGTTGACGAAGGATTTGCCTATTGGCACTCGGCAACGTTTAACAACGATGGCACCAAGGTCCTGTTCACCGACGAGTGGGGCGGCGGCAGCCGGGCGCGCTGCCGGGCCTATGACCCTCTGAGCTGGGGCGCCAACGCGATTTACGACATCGTTGATGGCCAGCTCGAATTCCGCAGCCACTTCAAGATGCCGGCGCCGCAGGGCGAGACGGAAAACTGCGTGGCGCATAACGGCTCCATCGTGCCTGTCCCGGGCCGCGACATCTTTGTGCAGGCCTGGTACCAGGGTGGGGTTTCGGTGATGGATTTCACTGATTCTGCCAAGCCGGTGGAGATCGCATACTTCGACCGCGGCCCTATGGATGCCGAGGACCTCATCTTCGGCGGTTTTTGGTCCGCCTACTGGTACCACGGCCGGATTTATGGTTCCGAGACCATGCGCGGCCTGGACGTGCTGGCGCTGGTCCCCAGCGAATACCTGTCCAAAAACGAGATCGCGGCGGCAGCCCTGGCCGACCAGGGAGCTGCGTTCAACCCGCAGCAGCAGTTCCGCGTGACCTGGCCAGCTGACCCGGTGGTGGCCCGCGCCTACCTGGATCAACTGGAGCGCAGCAAGGCCTTGTCTTCGTCTTCCGTGGCTGACCTGGACGCCGCCCTGGACCGCGCGGCAACGCGGCTTCGGAAAGACACACGCGACGGGGAACTGGCGGCGAGGCTGGAGGCACTGGCCGCGACGTTGACAGTGGATGGGGGTGACGCCGCCAGCAAGACGCGGCGGACCGGGCTGGCCGAGACCTTGACCGGGATTGCGGCCAGGCTGCGATAATCAGGCCGCAATAGGGGGAACCCAAACATGAGTTTTGTAGAACGCATCACCCAGGACCAGGAATCTGTCAGCGAAATCCTGCGGCCGTACGCACGGATTGCCGGGCCGCTGAGCGAACTGACTGAACACGTATTGCGCGGCAGCGACTGCGGATTCAGCGTTGCCGAGCGGGAACTCATCGGGGCCTTTGTATCCGGAGTCAATGCGTGCACGTTTTGCTGCGAGACGCACCAGGCCGCTGCCGAAGCGATGGGAGTGCCGCCGGGCCTGATTGATGCCCTGCTGCTCGACATCGACGGCGCCCCGGTGGACAGTCGATTGAAGCCCGTGCTGAGCTTTGTCCGGAAACTCACCTTGACGCCAACGCGCATGGTGCAAGCGGATGCTGATGCCGTGTTTGCGGCTGGTTGGAGCGAACGCGATTTCCACCACGCCATCATGATCTGCGGCCTGTTCAATTTTTACAACCGCATGCTGGAAGGGTATGGCGCCAAGAACACAGCAGACTTCCGCTTGACCGCCGGGCGGGACCTGGCGCACACCGGCTACCTGCACGTGGCTGAACGTGCGGATAAAGAGGCCACGCTCTGACCGGAACAAAGGGCAGCTGGACGCAGCAGGGAAGACCGGCGTGTGTTGCCTGGGTAATAATCACCTCCGTGATGAAACCCAACTCCATAACCCGCTGTTTGCTGTTACTGGTCCTGAGCATTTCCGTTCATGCCGGCGCGGATGCACCGGACCCCCTGCTGCAGACGTTTACGGAACTTGCGCCGGGCGTGTGGCTGGGCAATCGCCCGGACAGCACGCGCTTGCCGGTGACGCCCAATACCACCTTCGTCATCGGCGCGGATGGCGTAGTAGTCTTTGACGGAGGAAATCTGCCGCTGGTGGCAGACCGGGTGATAGAGAAAATCCGCGCGCTCACCGACCTGCCGGTCACCCACCTGATCATCAGTCACTGGCATATGGACCATGTGCTGGGCGTGTCACGTTATCTGCACGCCTTCCCGCAGGTGCAGATCATTGCCCATCCCTATACGCGTGAATTGATTGCGCGGTATCTGGCCCAGCATGACCAGGATATGCGCAATACCGTTTCAGACAACGCGCCCGAAATTGCCGCCATGCTGGAAAAAGACGCGCAATCCACAAAGCCTGTCATAGATGCAAAAACCGCAGCCTGGTACCAGCAATTCGTGGATGATTCAGAACTGCTTGAGGCGCAGTACCGGAATTTCGTGCCGGCTTACCCCAACCTGGTGATCGATGGCAACCTGAGCCTGTTCAGTGGCGGCCGGGATATCCTGGTCCAGTCCCTCGGTACCGGCAACACGCCAGGTGACCTGGTGATGTGGTTGCCACAGGAAAAAATTCTCGCCAGCGGCGACATCGTCGTGTGGCCCGTTCCGTATGGTCACGGCGGGCACCCAAAGGAATGGGCCCAGACATTGAGGAAGCTTGCGGCCATGGATTTTGCTTGGCTCATCCCGGGCCATGGCGACGTGCAGACAAAACCCGTCTACATGGAATTACTTGGGGCCACACTGGAGAGTGTTTCCAGCCAGATGACCCTGTTCGTTGCGCAAGGCATGGACCAGGCCGCGGCCAAGACCGCACTGGACCTGTCATCGTTTGAGGCGCAATTTACCGGCGGAGATGCCTTCCTCGCAGCGCGTTTCGATGAATGGTTTACCGATCCGATTGGCACGGCCGCGTGGCTGATCGCCAGGGGCCAGGATCCGGAAATTGTGCAGTGATAAAGGGGACGGGGCAAATTAAGCCGCATTAATTTGCCCCGTCCCCTTTATCGATCCCCTTTTATCTATTTTACCTGGCTTTAGTGTCAAGGGCGGCAGTTGCTGGTTATCGGATCGCAGGAGTTGCCCCGGGCGCAATGTTCCGATGTTTGGCAGGTGGTATAGCAGAGTCCGGAAACCGGGGCGCATACGTAACCACCAGTGCTGCAGTCCTCTTCGGCGCCTGCGGTGTTGCGACTGATAGTCTGCGATGCGCAATACGCGGTCACAAGACTACCGCCAGGAGCGGTCATCTCATCTATTCTCGCTTGCAGGATATTACGCTCGCGGGCCAGTGCATCGCGTTCCTCCGCCAGCGCCTGGTTCTGTTCTTTCAGTTGACGGATGCGCGCCTTCAGCGACTTGAGACACTGCGACAACACTGAAGCCGTAACCATCATACCCCCTTCCCAAGCCCACGCCACGGCACATCGCATCAGCCGGAAAAATCTAAAAATTAGGACTATATTCAGGAGAACAACCGCAGGAGAGTGTCATGGCAAAGCCCCGACCGTCCCACATTGGCAAATACCAGTTAACCGCGCGTGAGGATGCGCCCGACTTCAGGGATTTTATTTACCAACCGGCCCTGGTCAAGCTCAAGCCCCGGCTTCCCGTACCCAAGGATCTCAATATTCGTAACCAGGGCCAGGAGGGCGCCTGCACCGGATTCGGCCTCGCGGCAGTCATTGACCGGCTCATCAAGGAAAGCAAGCGCAAGGCCAAGGGCAAAGACATTACCGTGAGTACCCGCATGCTGTACGAAATGGCACAGCGCTATGACGAGTGGAAAGGCACGGCTTACGAAGGCTCCAGTTGCCGCGGCGCCATCAAGGGCTGGTACAACATGGGGGTATGCCAGGAAGCGTTGTACCCGTATGCCAAAGAACTCAGGACAGACTTCACTATCGCAGCGGCCAAAGATGCCCGCAACAACACCATCGGCGCCTACTACCGCCTCGGCAACAGGATCTCCGATTACCACGCGGCACTGAGCGAAGTCGGCGCCATTTACTGCTCGGCCAGTGTGCACGAAGGTTGGGACAGTGTGACTGCCGAAAGCGGTGAAATCCCGTTCAGCAAGCACACCCTGGGCGGGCACTCATTCGCCATTGTCGGTTACGACCATAAGGGCTTTTGGATACAGAATTCCTGGGACAGAGACTGGGGCATGAGCGGAACAGCCTTATGGACCTACGAGGATTGGTTACTCAACATCACGGATGCCTGGGTGTTTCGCATGGCTCTGCCAACCCCGCAGATTTGGCATTTGCCCGCCAAAGGCAGCAGCAAATCCAGTGCGGTGGAGATTAAGCCATCACCTGCCCGGGCAGAAATCGCCGGCCACTTTGTCCACATCGACGATGGACTGTTCCATGACAACGGCCGCTATTGGAGCAATCTCGGTGACGTCAAGCTGACGGCCGACCTCGTGGCCCAGTCCGACGGCTACGATCACCTGCTGTTTTACGCGCACGGCGGCCTGACCAGTCCTGAGGATTCGGCCCGCCGCATTGCCGCCATGAAAGAAACCTTCAAGGCCAACCGCATCTACCCTTATCATTTCATGTACGACACGGGGCTACTGGAAGAGCTCAAAGACATCATCATCAACCGCCGAACGAAAGCTGATGCACGTGCGGGCGGATTCCCGGACTGGCTGGACAAACTCGTCGAAAAAGCCACCCGCATACCCGGGCGTGCGCTGTGGCGCGAGATGAAAATCGACGCAGAATCGCCGTTCAGAGAGGACAAGGCAGGTTCGCAGACCCTGGCCACATTCATCGACGCGTTTGCGAAATCCGGCAAGCCAAAGAAACTGCACCTGGCCGGGCACAGCACCGGCATGATCCTGTTGACCTACCTGCTGCAACGCATGTCCGTGCTGGCCCCCGGGACGGTCATTCAAACGGTAAGCCTGATGGCGCCCGCCGGGACACTGGAACTGTTCACCGAGGTAATGCAGCCCTTCCTCAAAGCAATGCCGCCGGATTTTCGTATATCCGAAGCGGCCATCTACAACCTGACCGACGAACTGGAACAGGACGACGAGGTGACCAGGGCGTACAACAAATCCCTGCTGTACCTGGTGGCCAATGCATTTGAGGAAATCGTCCCGGCCAAAATCCTGGGCATGGAGGAAAACAGCAAGCTGGTCGAGCGGCGCAACATTCCCAGGCTTTCGGTGTATTACTCGCGGGGTGATGTGCCCACTGCGCGGGTGACCGCCAGCCAATCGCATGCCGGATTCGATAACGATCCCCTGACCATGAACCATATCTTGCGGCGGGTGCTGAAGAAGAAACCGGAAAAGGAATTTACCGGGGCTGGCCTCAAATAGCTAAAAGCTGGCGGCAGCTAAGTTGCAAAGACCAGTTCCTGGCCATCCCATGCGAGCAGTTCTGTCGAACCGCCTTGCATGGAGTAGTCGAACACGCCGCGAAACTTGTGGTAGCGGCCATCCACCAGGTAGGTCCTGCGCTGCAGCAGGTGTCCGAGGATAGCGACGTGCAGGCGGGTGGTCACGATGACTCGCGCTGCAGCCACGTGCGTGAGGAATTCTGCAAAGCTGCATGTTTCCGCCAGGCTGATATCGGCTACATGGGGAGGCAGTGCAGTGGCCTCAAAGTGCCGGCCATGGACAAAGCGCACAGCAGCTTGGGCAAACTTTGATGTGCTGTCCTGTCTTCTGCGTATCGGCCCCAGCACCGTTTTCCTGATGAGGGTGCGCACCCGTTCTGGAATGAAATCCAAACCCGGTGGCGCAAGCGGGCGGGTACGGCCGGTAGGCCCTTCCCAGTCGTCGCGCTCGATCACCAACACACCGTGCTGTATCGGGGTGCGGTGCAATCCTTCGATCATGGGGTGTTGGGCCAGTGAGAATGCCAGGTCGTGATCGAGTTGCAGGTGAACGTTGTCGCCCAGCCCCGCACCCTGCAGCACGCCCAGACTGGTCCGTTCACGCGCCCACAGCCACAGGGGTGCCTGCCGTGTGCCAATGAGTTCTTTCAGGTTGCTCTTGGTGAGGTAAAAGCTGGATGGCAGTACAGCGAGAGGATGAGACGGAAACTTCGTACAGTACCGGGTAAGCCGCTCCAGGCCGAACCAGCCATCGGCCATGCTTCCGCCGCCATTGATCAGAATGAAATCGGCTGAGTGCAGGTTTGGGGCGAGAGTGAATGGCGCACTGTCCAGCAAAGATTGTGCGGCCAGTGACAGCAAGCGATCTCCATGGTTGCCATGCAGGGCGTCGAAGAACACGTTCTTGCCGCGCAGGGTCTCGAAAAATTCAGCAACGGACGAACTGCTCATGCAGGCGGCCGGGAGCTTAAGCGCAGCATTACTTCGCGGTGGAAACGCTGCCAGGCCGAGCCTCGTGCCGCGTACTCATGGGCCAGAACGTAGGCCAGGGCCGCCTCGCCCAAAACCGGGGAGTCTTTGCCCTGGTACTGCATGCGCAAGCCATCTTTCAGTCCCTTAATGGTCGGCCGGGTCAAGCCGTTCCACAGGCCCTTCACCAGGTATCCCAGCAGGTATTCCAGCAGCATCCATGGGTCATGCCAGTACTTGCGCTGCAGATACAACATGTTCCTGACGTTGTAGTAATAACGGCCTTCTGCCCAATTGATGCGCTGCTCCTGGCTGGATTTGTGGCGCACGGCAATTTCCGGGATATAACGGATTTCATAGCCCAGGGAAATCAGTGACCAGGACAGATCCAGTTCCTCGCCGAAAAAGAATAGCTGCTCGTCATAGCCGGGGCTGGCTGCAAAGGCCGCTCCGGAGACTGCATGACCGGCGCCGCAGAATCGGGCTGCAAGGAACTCCCGGTTAAAGTGGCTGGCAACCGGCCAGGGATAGCTCCAACTCCCCATGTCGGGACCGCCCTTGGCGTAATCGTGCACGGCGAAAGCCAGCACACCGAGTTTGGCATTGGTGGCAAATCGTTGCGCTACCCGGGTTAGCACGCCTGTATCGGACAATACCGCATCGTTGTCCAAAGCGACGATGAGCGGCGCTTTGCCCATGCGGTATCCGCGGTTGCGTCCTGCGGCCACGCCAATGCGTCCGACTTCCACGAAGGCGAAACCATCTGCCAGAGAGCGCTGCCTGAGGCTGGCCACAGTGGCGGGTTCACTGCCCTGGTCGAGCACCCACAGCCGGACCTGTGTGTGATCCTGCTCCAATACGCTGTCAATGCACTCGTGCGTGTCGCGCAGGCGATCGAGGCTGAGAACGACAACGTCAATTGCGGCGTCGACGGCCTGTGGGGTCACCTGATCATTCCAAATTCCCGGTAGAAGCGGCGGGCACGGGGATCGCGCAAAAGGGGGCCGTGAACCTGCCACACGTGATACCCAGGAATCGGGTTGCCTTCCAGGCAGGTCCAGCCCTGTTCCAGTTTCACCAGGTCCCAGCCTACGCAAGGGGTGTAGGGCAGGCGGGCCGCCAAAGCCAGCAATTCCTCCATGGTCCGGTGCCAGTCCGGCACCACAAGGCCTGCAATGGCTTTGCCAGTGTCCGGATGATGGCTGACGCGCTTGATTTCCCAAATCTCCCGCAGGACGGCCTGGCCTAACACACCCGTGGCGATATCGATGGGCACCGACAAGCCGCCGGCGCCGGCATGGAAATTGTCCAGCGGGCCGGACGCGGTGCGTCCAAAGCGATGGCAGGCGGCTGCAATGAAAGGCGCGTTTGCAGCGCAATCC
>SHZL01000076.1 GCA_009692275.1 Lysobacterales bacterium
GAAATGCCGGGAAAACTTTGCCGTATCGATGGTGGCCGAAGTGATGACTATTTTCAGGTCCGGCCGGCGGATAATGAGCATTTTCAGGTAGCCCAACAGCAAATCGATGTTCAGGCTGCGCTCATGCGCCTCGTCGATGATCAAGGCGTCATAAGCCGTCAATTCAGAATCACGCTGGGTTTCAGCCAGCAGGATTCCGTCGGTCATGAACTTGATGCGGCAGCCCGGGTTGGACCTGTCGCGGAACCGCACCTGGTAACCCACCACCTGGCCAATCTCAGACTGCAATTCCTCGGCCACGCGTTGCGCCATGGCACTGGCGGCAATGCGCCGCGGTTGGGTGCAGCCTATTTGCCCGCACGAACCAAAACCTGCCTCGAGGCACAGCTTGGGAATCTGGGTGGTCTTGCCCGAACCTGTTGCACCGGCAATGATCAGGATGGGATGGTCATGGATTGCACGCAGTATCTCTGCCCGGTGTGCGGTGATGGGCAGCGCAGGGTCATAGGATAGAGTGGGTGCGCGTTGCTGCATAAGGGGCGCATTATCACAGCGCCCGGCAAGTGCTGCCAGTTCCCCCCGAATCCACCCGCAGCGTCGTGTTGCGGACAAGTCCGGCCCGAAAACCTATAATCTCTCTTTTTGCTACACATCGGACCCACATGGAACTGAACTTCAGAAGTGATAATGAATCACCGGCTGCAGCGGAAATTCTCGCAGCGGTGGTGGAGGCCAACCGGGGCACCGCATGGTCGTACGCAGAGGATCAGTGGAGCGCACAACTGAATGCCGCGTTTTCCGACCTCTTCGGCATTGCTACAACCGTTGTTCCGCTGTCCACGGGCACTGCCGTCAACAGCATTGCACTTGCTACGGTGACACCTCCCTGGGGTGCGGTGTACTGCCATGAAGGCGCACACATTCTGCAGGACGAAGGCGGAGCGCCGGAGTTTTTTGGCAATGGCCTGCGCCTCGTGGGCGTGGCCGGGGCCAACGGCAGGTTGCATGCAGCTGATTTGCGCCATGCCATCAAGAGTAACAACGGACACGGAGTGCACAGCTACCTTTCCAGCGCGCTCAGCCTGACACAATGCACCGAGGCGGGCACCCTGTACCAGCCGGATGAAATCGCTGCGCTGTGTGACGTAGCAAAGGAATTCAACATGGCGCGGCACATGGACGGCGCACGCTTCGCCAATGCAACGGCCGCGCTGGGGTGCTCGCCAGCTTCCATCACCTGGCAGGCCGGTGTGCAAATGCTGTCTTTTGGAGCCAGCAAGAATGGCTGCCTGGCCGCCGAAGCCTTGCTGTTTTTCGGTGAAAACCAATGGCAGGAGCGTGCCGAACGCCTGCGTAAACGATCCGGGCACCTGCTCAGCAAAATGCGTTTTGTATCGGCGCAGCTGCTGGCCTATATCAAGGATGATTGCTGGTTGAAGCTGGCTACCCACGCCAATCACCAGGCTGCGCAATTCGCCGGGGCCGTGCGGGCCCACGCGCAGGCAGAGCTGGAATTCCCGCCTGCTGCCAACGAAGTGTTCGTGCGCTGGACGGCTTCCGGCTTTGCTGCGCTGGCTGCGGCGGGAATCCAGTTCCTGGACTGGCCCAGCCGCACTGACCTGGCCCGTTTTGTTTTTTCCCACAGCACCAGCGACAAAGAAACTGAAGTCCTGTGCCAAACACTGCAAAGCCTGGGGGATTAGTCATGACAAATGCTGCGACCGTGCGCCGTGCAGCCCTCATGCTTTTCTGCCTCATGGTCATGGCTCTTGCGCCTCAGTCCCCCGCAATGGCCGCGGACTCTGCCTATGTCGGCAGTGAGTCCTGCAAAGGATGCCACGCCGCGGCCTGGACCAACTGGCGCAGCTCGGATCACTACCAGGCGATGTTGCCGGCTACGGATGAGACGGTCCTCGGTGATTTCAACAACGCAAGCTTCACCTATGCCGGAAACACGCATCGCTTCTTCCGCCGTGACGGGAAGTACTTCGCGGAAACGGATAATGCGCAGGGCGTAATGCAGGAATTCGAGATTGCCTATATCTTCGGATTCTATCCACTACAACAATACCTGGTTGGGTTTCCGGATGGGCGCTTCCAGACGCTGGGGATTTCCTGGGACAGCCGCCCGCAAGCGCAGGGTGGGCAACGCTGGTATCACCTGTATCCGAACGAAGCCATCACCCATACAGACATACTTCACTGGACCGGCAGTTTCCAGAACTGGAATAGCCGCTGCGCTGCCTGCCATTCAACTGAGCTGAAGAAAAACTACACACCGGCCAGCAATTCCTATGCCACGCACTGGGCGGAAATCAATGTTGGATGCGAAGCCTGCCATGGCCCGGGTGCTGCGCATGTCAACTGGGCGGCGACCGGCCGGGCGGCGAAGGACCCTGGCTTCAGCAACCTGCTGACCGGCAAAGGGGTGTGGGCCAAAGAGGGTGACAAGACCACCTTGCAGCGGCAGGACAGCGGCAACGCCGAGAGCCAGTTGGGTGTCTGTGCTGCCTGCCACTCACGCCGCGCGGAATTATCCGAAGACCACGCCGGAAAACCCTTTGGTGACCTGTTTCAACTGCGCCTGCTGGAACAGGACATGTATTTTGCAGACGGGCAGATACGGGAAGAGGTTTACGACCACGGTTCCTTCCTGCAGAGCAAGATGCACGCAGCAGGCGTGGCCTGCACTAATTGCCATGAGCCACACAGCGGCAAGCTTTTGGCTGAGGGCAATGCGCTGTGCGCACAATGCCACCAGGCCGCCACCTACGACCGGCCCGAGCATCACCACCACCCGGTCGCCAGCACAGGTGCCGCGTGCGTGAACTGCCATATGCCCAGCACCACCTACATGGGCGTGGACGCCCGGCGTGACCACAGCCTGCGCATTCCGGAGCCTGCACTCACTGTTGAGTTGGGAATTCCTAACGCCTGCAATCGTTGCCACGAAGACCAGGATGCCGCCTGGGCAGCCTCAGCGGTCGCAGGCTGGAATCCCCACGCTGACTCAAAAATGGTTCAGGCGCGGGTCATGACTGCCGCGTGGCAAGACCAGGCTTATGCGCTGCCGGGCCTGATCGCGCTGGCCAATGAACCCGGCAATCCGGCCATTTTACGCGCCACGGCAGTGTTGGAATCCGCGCGATTCCCGTCGCAGGAAGCGTTGGCCATGATGCAGCAGCAACTGGGCGATCCGGACCCGCTGGTGCGCGGCGCTGCTGCCCGGGCCCTGGAGCAACTACCAACCACGAACCGCTATGCCCTGCTACAGCCCCTGATCACTGACCCCAGCAAATCCGTGCGCATGGAAGTAGCGCGCGTGCTGGCGGACATGACACCGGACCGGGTATCAGCAAATGGACAGGGTGAACTGATCGCGCTGCGCGATGAATACCTGGATGCATTGAAACTCAATGCCGACATGCCAGAGTCGCAATTGAACCTCGGCAGCTATATGTCACTGGCCGGCCAGCCGGAAGAAGCCGAACGGGCCTACCGCCAGGCGCTAAAACTCTCACCCGCCTTTGTTCCGGCCATGATTAATCTTGCCGATCTGTACCGCGCGGCGGGGCTGGACAGCGAAGCCGGCAAGCTGCTGCAGTCGGCAATCGAAACTGCACCCGGCTCGGCGCCCGCCCAACACGCCATGGGCCTGCTGAAGGTGCGTCAGCATCAGCTGGACCAGGCAGTTCCGTTCCTCAAGTTATCCGCTGAACTCGACCCGGCCAATAGCCGCTATGACTATGTTTACGCTGTGGCGCTCTACGAAACGGGCCAGAAACAACAGGCAGTGGCCGTGCTGGAAAAGTCGCTGGCGAACCATCCGGGCAACGCCGAAATCAGGTCTGCCTTGCAGGCCTATTACACGCAACTGGGGGAAACCGCCAAACTCAAGGCCCTGGAGCGCTAGGATTCCAGCCATACCAGGGTGGCCATGCGCCCGGTCACCTTGTCCCGGCGGTAAGAAAAAAAACGCTCCGGTTCACGGTAGGTGCAGTATCCGCCGCCACTGATCTCACCAACACCTGCCTGCTGCAGCCGCTGCCGGGCAAGGGCGTACAGGTCACACAGCCAGCGCTCCCCGTGCGGGGCAAAGGCAATGGATGCCGCTACGTTCCCCACCACAAATGCTGCGCGCACTTCATCGCCAACCACGAAGGCGCCAGGCCCTATGGCCGGACCCAGCCAGGCCAGTAAGGTATCCGGCGGGCACCCCAGGGACTGCACAGTCTGCTCAAGTACACCGGCCAGGAGCCCGCGCCAGCCCGCGTGGGCTGCAGCCACGCGCGTGCCCTCACGATTGCACAGCAAAACCGGCAGGCAATCTGCGCTCAGTACGGCACAGACCTGGCCTGGCCGGGTAGCAAGCTGGGCGTCGGCAACGATTTCCGCCACTGCCAGTGCTGATATGGGTGCCGATGGGGGCGCCGCAATGCCCGTAGCCGGGTGGCAAAAAACCCCGGTGCCGTGCTCCTGGCGCAGCCAGACCGGATCCGCGGGGAGGTAGCTGCGCAACAATGCGCGGTTTCTGACTACGGCGCTTGCTTCATCACCGCAGGTTGCCCCGAGGTTCATGCTGCTCCATGGGCCGGTGCTGAAACCGCCCCTGCGGGTGGTACTGATGGCCCGAACCCTGGCCGGCGCGTTCCACCGGGGAGCAATCCAATCCGTGTTCACAGGGCTGAGTTCCGCAACAGTTCAAGCAATTGGTCCATGTCTGCTGGCACTGGCGCATGGAATTCAAGCTGCCTCTGATCGGCCGGATGCTGCAGCTTCAGGGTACGGGCGTGCAACGCCTGCCGCGGAAACTGCCGCACTGCCTCAATCAGCCCGGGAATCATGCCTTTTACCGGGCGCGGGTTGCGCCCGTATACCGTGTCACCCACAACAGGAAATCCCAGGTGTGAAAGGTGCACGCGGATCTGGTGTGTGCGACCGGTTTCCAGTGACACCTCGAGGTGGGTAAACCCTTTGAAGGCCTGCAGGATACGAAAATGTGTGACCGACGGGCGGCCGGCAGCAACCACCGCCATGCGTTTACGATCGCGGGGATGGCGGCCAATCGGTTCATCCACCGTGACTACGCCGCGCATTTCACCACGGCAGATGGTTTCATATAGCCGGCTCATGCTCCTGGTTTGCAACTGGTTTACCAGGCTGGTATGAGCGCGCAATGAGCGCGCCACCACCATTACTCCGCTGGTGTCCTTGTCCAGGCGATGCACTATGCCCGACCGGGGAAGAGCCGCAAGGCCGGGGTCGAAATGCAGTAATGCGTTTTGCAAGGTGCCATCGCGGTTGCCTGCGGCAGGATGAACTACCAAACCGACTGGCTTGTTGATGATCAGCAGATCCCTGTCGCTGTAGATCACGTCCAGCCCTATGGCCTGCGGCAGCACCGAATCATCGAGTTCAGGTTCTGCATCAATGCGCAAGACTTCGTTTCCCGCAATCTTGTAGGTTGGCTTGGCGCAGCTTCCGTTGACCGTCAGTTCGCCGCTGCGTATCCATTTTTGCAGCCGTGCCCTGGAATAGTCAGCAAACAGGGTACTGGCGACCTGGTCCAGCCTGCTGCCCGCGAGGCCGGGTGCGGCTATGGCTTTGTGCCTGATCCTTTCACCCGGTGATTCATGCAGGGCCGGAGGCTGTTTCATGCCCCCCGATTCGGTTATCATGCAACGTCCTCCGATCGCCTGGTTTTTTCTATGACATTCCGTTCCAGTCACTTTGTTGATGCCCGCGCCCTGCGCTTGCTCGCCGTGATCCTTGCCGCAATGATGTTGCTCGCCTCGGGCTGTCGCAAAGATGTGCAATTTGACGACGACCGTTCCGCTGCTGATCTGTACGCTGATGCCAAGGCGTCATTGGACAACAAGTCCTGGGACCAGGCCATTCGCAGTTACAAGCACTTGCAAACCCGTTATCCCTTTGGGCGCTATACCGAGCAGTCCATGCTGGATCTTTCGTACGCCTATTTCAAGGCCCACGAGGCACAGAACGCCCTGTCCACCCTGAACCGTTTCATTCGTACCTATCCCACCCACCCCAATGTCGATTACGCTTTCTATCTCAAGGGCCTGGTGAACTACGAGGAAAACCTGGGCTTCCTGGAGCGCCTGATGCCCAAGCGGGTGCGTGACCGGGACCAGACCAAGCTGCGTGATGCTTTTGTTGATTTCAGTGAACTGCTGCGGCGCTTTCCCGATAGCCGCTACGTACCGGATGCACGCCAGCGCATGGTGTACCTGCGTAACAACCTTGCCGCTTATGAAATAGGCGTGGCGAATTTCTACATGGGCTACAAGGCGTATATCGCCGCAGCCAACAGGGCGCGATTCGCTCTCGAGACCTACCCCAACACGCCGGAGAACGAGGAAGCCCTGGTCATGCTGCACCAGGCGTATACCCAGCTCAGCCTGACCGAACTGGCTGACAGCACCATGCAAGTGCTTACGCTCAACTACCCCAATAACTATTACGTACTGGGCGAGAAAAAGAAACGCGATTGGCTCGATTGGCTGTGGCCCTTCGACTGAGGCTCTGACAAACCCGCTGCAAACTCCGGGAAACTCTGATCTATGCAGAGCTTCCTTAGTTTTTTTCCTTCCAGCTGTATTCGCGCCAGCCCGAAGTGATCGGGTAGCGCCGGTCCCTTCCGCATGCCCGGTCCGTTATGCGGGCGCCTGGCGGACCCTGGCGACGCTTGTATTCATTCAACAATACCAGCCTGGCCACGCGCCGCACCATGGCTTCGCCAAACCCTTCAGCGGTAATTTTGGCAATTGACCAATCCCGCTCCACGTACAAGTGCAGGACCTGGTCGAGCACCTCGTAGGGTGGTAGGGAGTCCTGGTCAGTCTGACCGGGGCGTAACTCCGCGGAGGGAGCCCGGCTGATGACCCCCTCGGGAATGCACGGGCTGAGGCTGTTCCTGAAACGCGCCAGTTGATAAACCCGCGTCTTGAAACAATCCAGCAAGGGGCCATAACCTCCGCACATGTCGCCGTAAATGGTGCAATAGCCCACGGCGATTTCACTCTTGTTGCCGGTGGTGAGCGGCAGCCAGCCAAACTTGTTGGACAGGGCCATGACGAGGTTGCCGCGCACACGGGCTTGCAGGTTCTCCTCGGTGACATCTGCAGCCATTCCGGCAAACGACGGAGCCAGCAGCATGTTAATGGCCTCAAATGCCGGTTCAATGCTGATACAACGATGGTCCACGCCCAGCTCCACCGCCTGCTGCTGCGCAAGCTCAATGCTCAGCCCCGAGGTGTGCCGCGAGGGCATCATCACCGTGTGCACGTGCTTTGCACCCAAAGCGTCCACGGCCAGCGCCAGCAGCAAAGCAGAGTCGATTCCACCGGAAAGCCCGAATACCACGTCGCTGAAGCCGTTCTTGTGCACGTAATCGGCCAGGCCACAGGTCAGCACGCGGTACACTTCTTCCTGCGAATCTACAGGGGGAGCCGGCCAGTCCAGGGCCTCCAGTCGCCCCGGGCCAGGATGGAATTCCGCCAGCAGCAGTGCTTCGTCGCACAGTGGACCGGGAGTGGATAGTTGCCCGTCCCGGCTCATCAGCATGCTGCGGCCATCGAACACCAGTTCATCCTGCCCGCCCACGAGGTTGCAGTACACCACTGGCAAGCGGTGTTCCGCGTGATTGGCAGTGAGCGCGGCCAGCCGGGCTGCCAGCTTGCCGCCATCGTAGGGAGAGGCATTGGGAGTGAGCAGCAGTTCTGCACCGGCCATGCGGGCCTGGCGGGCTGACTCCAGGCCCCACAGGTCTTCGCAGATGATCACTCCGAGTTTACAGCCCTTAAGCTCGATCACCAGCGGCGTGGTGCCTGGCGTAAAGTACCGGCGTTCATCGAATACCGCGTAATTCGGCAGGTTTTGCTTGTCGTAACGGCCAATGATTTCCCCATTGCGGATCCAGCTCACCGAGTTGAAGCGTTGCCCGGACTGCAACCAGGGATGACCGATGATCACATCGATATCCTGCACAGCTGCGGCCAGGGCGTGCAGCGCCTGTCCTGCAGAGCGCATGAATCCGGGGCGCAGCAAGAGGTCTTCGGGCGGGTAGCCAGTCAGTGCAAGCTCGGGAAAAAGCAACAGATCTGCCTGTGCTTCCCGGGCCTGGCGCACCAGGGCCATGGCTTTATCCAGGTTGCCGGAGATATCCCCGACCAGGAAATCGTGTTGAGCAAGTGCCAGCCGGATCATGGTGCCTTGCCAGCGTCTCAATTTCAGGCGTTCAGGCGCCTGGAGATTGCGCTTCCGAGGTCGGCCGGCGAGCGAACCGTAACCACGCCGGCCGCTTCCAGGGCGGCAAACTTCTCGTCCGCAGTACCTTTACCACCCGCTATAATCGCGCCGGCGTGGCCCATGCGCTTACCCGCCGGCGCAGTAACACCGGCGATATAGGCAACCACCGGCTTGGTCACATGCCCGGCGATGAAATTCGCTGCGTCCTCTTCAGCCGAGCCGCCGATTTCCCCCACCATGATTATGCCGTCGGTATCCTGGTCTTCCTGGAATAACCGCAGCACATCGATGAAGTTCATTCCCTGGATGGGATCCCCCCCGATGCCGATGCAGGTGGACTGGCCGAGGCCGGCCAGCGTGGTCTGGTAAACGGCTTCATAGGTCAGGGTGCCGGACCGGGAAACCACGCCAACCCGTCCCTTGCTGTGAATCTGCCCGGGCATGATGCCAATCTTGCATTCGCCGGGAGTGATGATGCCGGGGCAGTTGGGCCCGATCAACCATGTGCCCGGTTTATTCTTCAGGGCCGCTTTGACCACCATCATGTCCTGTACCGGGATGCCCTCGGTAATGGCCACGATCACCTTGATGCCTGCATCCGCAGCCTCCAGTATTGCATCGGCCGCAAACGGGGGCGGCACATAGATTACGCTCGCGTCGGCACCGGTCGCGTGCACGGCATCCCTGACCGTGTCGAACACCGGCAGTCCCAGGTGTTGCCGGCCGCCCTTGCCGGGCGTCACACCGCCCACCAGGCGCGTGCCGTAATCCAGCGCCTGCTGTGAATGAAAAGTCCCCTGGTTGCCGGTAAATCCCTGGCAGATAACGCGGGTATCGCGGTTAACCAATACGCTCATGCTAGTGCCCCTTTTTTGCAGCAACGGCCTTGCGGCACGCGGCCACAACCTTGGTCGCCGCATCGTTCAGGTCGTTGGCGGAAATTATCTTGAATGCGCTTTCTGACAGCATCTTGCGGCCTTTTTCCACGTTGGTGCCTTCCAGCCTGACTACGACGGGTACCGCAACACCCACCTCGCGCACGGCAGCAATGATACCTTCGGCAATCTCATCACAGCGCACGATACCGCCGAATATGTTAACCAGTATGGCTTCCACGCGGTCGCTGGACAGGATCAACTTGAATGCCTCGCGCACCCGGGCGGCATTGGAGCCGCCACCCACGTCCAGGAAATTCGCCGGTTCACCACCATTGAGCTTGATCACATCCATGGTGGCCATGGCCAGCCCCGCGCCATTAACCATGCAGGCAATGTTGCCATCCAGCGTAACGTAGTTGAGATCGTGGCGGCTTGCGGCCACTTCGGTGGGGTCCTCTTGCGCTTCATCGCGCATGGCAGCGAGCTCAGGATGCCGGAACGATGCGTTATCATCCATGTTGATCTTGGCATCCAGGGACAACAGGTCGCCTTTGCCGTCTATGACCAGCGGGTTTACTTCGATGAGCGTAAGGTCCTTGTCGCGAAACAGGCGATACATCCCGGACATGATTTTGGTCAATTGCTGCACTTGCCCCGCGGTCAGGCCCATGCCGAATCCCATCTGCCGCGCCTGGAATGCTTGCAGGCCTGCGGTGTTGTCGACATGGACCGTTACAATTTTTTCCGGCTCGGTGGCTGCAACGTGCTCGATGTCCACTCCTCCGGCCGCAGAACCCATGAACGTTACGCACTGGTTAACCCGGTCAACCAGGGCGGAAAGGTAAATTTCGCTGGCGATGTCGCTGGCTTCTGCAATCAGCACCTTGTTGACCGGCAATGCAAGCCCGCCCGTTTGATACGTGGTGATTTTCATGTTCAGCATGCGCTTGGCTTCCGCGCGCACTTCATCCAGGCTCCTGGCCAGTTTGACGCCACCGGCTTTGCCGCGTCCCCCAGCGTGGACCTGTGCTTTTAC
>SHZL01000077.1 GCA_009692275.1 Lysobacterales bacterium
CTCCGACTCCGAGGCGAGCACATGCAACTGAGAAGAGATTCCCGCGTATGAAAACGTTCCTCATTGTATTTTTCGCAAGCGCTATCATCGGCATTCTCGTCAAGGCATATCTATTTATTTTATCGAGCAGGAGGCAGCGTCTGCCGCTCGAGGAGAGAAGCCCCATGCGCACCTACATCAGAGTGCTGATTGCAGTTTCGATGGTGGCCATTCTGACGGGCATGGGACTTGTTCTGGGTATCGTGTATGGCATTTTTATTTGGTTGCGATTGAAGGCGGGCTCGGCGCCGGCGGCCACGCCATCAATGCAGCTGTGGACGGTCCGACTGTGATGTTTACCGGCACGGCCATCAGCGCTGCGCTGGGTATTGGCGCTGCCCTGCTCTCTTCTGGCATTACAGCAAACCCAGGTGAGAACGCTTGCTCCCGCATTAGTGGGTTGTGAGGGACTCGAACCCCCGACCCGGTGATTAAGAGTCACCTGCTCTACCAACTGTCCTTCTAATTACATTCTGACATTTTTTATCATCGCAGTTAATGACCTTGATACTTCCTAAATTGTGTGAGAGTCTGCACTTGCTCAAATTAACATTTTTAGGTAGCAGAAAATATGTCACGCAGGTATTTAGTTGTTGGAAAATACACAGCCGCAGGCTTCACAGGTGTTGTGAAAGATGGCTTTCAGAGCCGTGTTGATAATCTTCAAGCTGCCGTTGAAAGTCTTGGCGGAAAATTAATCGAATATAGTTTTTGCTCAGGCACTGAATATGACTTTATTGCTTTGTATGAGATTGCCGATGAAAATAAGGCGTTGACTATTCAATTGGTTGCCGGCGCATCAGGGACAATATCTACAAGTACGATTCGATTACTTACAGCTAGTGAAATGGATGCCAATAGAAGCAACATTGCAGGGGTTAAATGGACTCCAGCAGGCAAGTAATTATTTAAAATTCCAAAAGGGCTGGGGCTAATCACCTCAGCCTTTTTCTTTTGAACTACTGATTGCTAGAGCAGTAGGTCTTGAATAGATTAAGAGTTAAAAGATAAACTTTCATAATGCACCGAATTCTTCAAGTATCTGAGGAAGTCACCGTGTCACTGATTGCATCCACACCCAACCCACCCTACTACGCGGTCATTTTTACCTCTCTGCGCACCGAAGGAGATCATGGCTACGGGGAAATGGCAGACAGAATGGATGTGCTTGCCGCGCAGCAGCCCGGTTTTTTGGGTATTGAATCGGTTCGCGACGGCCTCGGCATTACCGTTTCATACTGGGATAGCCTCGAGTCCATCAAACACTGGAAGGCCAACCTTGAACATCAGGAAGCGCAAAAATCGGGCCGTGCAGACTGGTACTCGTCCTACACCGTCAGGGTGGCGAAGGTTGAGCGTGAATACGGCCTCCAAACCCAATTGGATGGGGGTCGAGTTTCGTCATGAAAATTCTGTCAGTGAACGTAGCGCAACCACGCGCTGTGGAGTACCAGGGCAAAACGGTGCAGAGCAGCATCTGGAAGGAGCCGGTGCAGGGGCGGGTCGCACTGAGTGAAACGAATCTTGCCGGTGATCGCCAGGCAACTGCACTACTCCACGGGGGAATACACAAGGCCGTATATGCGTTTTCGCACGACCAGTACGCGTGGTGGGAAACAGAACTACAGCGTAACGATCTCAAGCCGGGTATGTTCGGCGAGAACCTGACGGTTAGCGGACTGGACGAATCCAACATTGGCATCGGCGACCAGTGGCAGGTTGCCGCCGTACGATTTGTGGTCACCGGGCCGCGCATACCCTGCTCGAACCTCGCAATGAAATTCAACGACAGATCTGCCCCACGCCGTTTCGCCGAGTCCGGCAGGCCCGGGGTGTACCTGCGCGTATTGCACACGGGTTCCGTGGCTGGCGGCGACACGATTACAGAAGTGTCGAAAGGAGATGGTGTGACGATCCGTGAACTCTACCAGGCATACACCCGGCCACGCGACGTGGGCTCACGCGAGATCTTGCAGCAGGCCCTGCGCAATGAGTATCTTGACCCGGATTTGGCGACAGGCATTGGCAAACGAATATTGGATACACAGCAAACCAAAGAGGAAACACTATCGTGAGTAGCACCAACACGCCCCCCTACGAAACCCTGGACCCGGAGAACTGGGATGAGATGCGGGCGCTCGCGCACCGCATGATCGACGATGCAGTCGACTACATTCAGAACGTAGCGGAGCGTCCCGTGTGGCAGCCCGTGCCGGCTGAAGTCAGGCAACGCCTGCAAACACCTGCTCCGCAACTGCCGGAAGGCGCCGGCCACGCATACGCGGAATTCAAACGCGACATCCTGCCCTACCCCACGGGCAATATTCATCCCCGTTTCTGGGGCTGGTACATGGGTAACGGCACGTTCATGGGCGCCATGGGCGATTTCATGGCCGCCATCATGAACCCCAATGTGGGCGGAGGAAACCACGTCGCGCCGCTGGTTGAGCAACAAGTGATAGCCTGGATGCGCGACATGCTGGGCATGCCCGCAGGCAGCAGCGGGCTGCTCACCAGTGGCGGTTCCATGGCCAACTTCATCGGCATCACGGTCGCGCGCAACACCAACTGTGGTTACGACGTGCGCCACCTGGGCGTGCGCGCCGCGCCTGGCCCCTTGACGGTCTACGCCTCCAGCCAAGTCCACAGCTGCAACAAGAAAGCCGTTGAAACACTGGGACTAGGCAGTGAGGGCCTGCGCAGTATTGCGGTGACGGCGGACTACACCATCGATATCGACGCGCTGCAGCGACAGATTACAGCCGACCGTGCGGCCGGCATGGTGCCCTTCTGTGTCATCGGCACGGCCGGCACCATCAACACCGGCGCCATTGATGACCTCAATGCCCTGGCCGACCTGTGTGCCCGCGAAAAACTCTGGTTTCACGTCGATGGCGCCATAGGCGCCGTGGCCATTCTTGCCAATAACGTCAAGTCACAATTGGCTGGCCTGGAGCGCGCCGATTCCGTTGCCCTGGACCTGCACAAGTGGATGCACATTCCATTCGAAGCGGGTTGCGTGCTGGTACGCAGTGAGTCGGCGCATCGCGAGGCATTCAGCCTGACCCCGGAATACCTTGCGCGTGAAGTCGAGGCCAAGGGCCTGGCTTCGGGCGCTTTTTGGTTCAGCGATTATGGCCTGCAGCTGACGCGGCAGTTTCGTGCACTCAAGGTTTGGTTGTCGATCAAGGAACATGGCCTGGAGCGTTTTGGCCGCATGATCGCGCGCAATGTTGAGCAGGCGCATTACCTTGGTCGATTGATTGAACAACATGCGCAGCTGGAATTGACTGCGCCGATTGGCCTCGACATTGTTTGCTACCGCTTCAATCCCGGCGGGCTTAGCGCTGAGAAACTGGAGCGACTCAACCGCGACCTGCTGGCAGAACTGCAGGAGCAGGGCATTGCTGCGCCGTCGCACACCACGCTCAACGGCGTGTATTGCATGCGCGTGGCCATTGCCAATCACCGCAGCCGTAACGAGGACTTCGAACTGCTGGTGGAAGAAACGGTGCGAATCGGACGCGGGCTGCTCAATTAATTTCGCCCCCGGTCAACTTTGCATTGAAAGAAATTTTCAATCTGGCACAATGGTACCTGCCACCACAACAGGCGCGTAATGTGCAGATCGGCTGAACGCGCATTCAGCCAGGGTCCCGCAGTGATGGCTTACAGGGTCCAGGCAGCTTACAGAACGAGGTAGTCATGGGTGAGAAAGTAGAAGGAACCGTTAAATGGTTCAACGATTCGAAAGGATTCGGTTTTATCGAACAGAAAGGCGGCAAGGATGTGTTTGTGCATTTCAGCGCAATCCAGGGTGAAGGAAGAAAGACGCTGCACGAAGGACAGCGCGTCACCATGGAAATCGTGCAAGCTGATCGGGGCCCGCAGGCAGAAAACGTCCTACCGCTCTAATCTATTTTTTGTGTAAGTCCGGGGAGCCAAGTGGCTCTCCGGAAGCCCTCGGGCTCTCTCCCCCGTTCGTCGCAGTTCTGGGCAAGGTTCGGTTGCGCTCGCGATTGGCTTAATTAGCACCGCTATCAGGACCGTCCTTGTCGTCTTTGTCGCCACCCAGCAGGCCACGCAGTATGTCACCGGCTTTGCCTTCAACGCCTTTCAATTGCTTTTTGGCCTGGGCCTTGAGCACTTCGGTGGCCGCTTCGGAACTGAGTTCCCCAATCACTTCGCGTGCAATCTGCTCGGCCAGCTCTGCGGGCGTGCCACGCAGGTTGTCCATTTCGATGGCATCCACCTCGATGTCGATATAACGATCGAGTGAACGCGATTCAAATACAGCGCGGGTTTCATTGATGCGGAAATGCTTGATGGAGATGACCGGCTCACTGCCCGGAGCCCCGCTGCCCTGCTCGCCGTTGCCACCAGCTCCGCCGCCGGTTGCGGTGCCAGGCCCGGTTTCATTGCCCACTTCCAGGGCTTGCAGAATCTGCTCGAAATTAGTGTTGCCGTCGCGCTCTTCAATGATGAATTCAGGATTCTCAATGACCACGTGCTTGATCTCGCGGCTGGCATAGTCCACTGCCGCATCCACGTCGTGCAGTCGGACGGCAAACTGATTGTCAAAACCGGGCGGGTTGGCGACCGAGATCTCGGTAATTTTCAGGGTACCATCCCGCAGGTTGGTCTGCACCCCGCCAACCTCAACCGCCGTGCCCAGGGCCATGGTCGCGGCTTTCTCAATCTGTGTTTCAACCACGCCGTCAAGGCGATAGTTGATGAAATACAAGGCGCCGGCAATTGCCACCAGCACAATGGCGCCCAGGGTCAAGAATAACTTACGCATGGATTGTTCCTCGTTGGCGCACGGAGCGCCCCGGAGACGATTCTACCACCATAAATGCGGTGGTCCTGCGCAGGGGACGGTACAATAGCAGCCATGCCTGAAACCACGCCAACCACCACCCACTTCGGTTATCGCGAAGTAGCCCCGCAGGAAAAGGCCGAGCTCGTGCGTGAAGTTTTTTCTTCCGTTGCCGGCAAATACGACGTCATGAATGACCTGATGTCGCTGGGGGTTCACCGCTTGTGGAAATGGGATTTCATGGCCAACAGTGGCATCCGCACCGGCCACCAGGTCCTGGACCTGGCTGGAGGCACGGGAGACATTGCCGCATTGGCCAGCAAGCGCGTGGGTGAACGCGGGCGAGTGATCCTTAGTGACATCAATGCCGACATGCTGGGCATTGGCCGCCAGCGGCTTGAGGACCAGGGTATTTGCGGCAACGTGGAATATGCGCTGGTGAACGCAGAGCAATTGCCGTTTGCCAGCGGGAAATTCGATGCAGTAACCATCGCCTTTGGCTTGCGCAACGTGACGGACAAGGGCGCGGCATTGCGTGAGATGTACCGGGTACTGCGCCCCGGCGGATCAGTGCACATACTGGAGTTCTCCACTGTACGCATCGCCAGCCTGAAAAAGATCTACGACCGTTACTCTTTCAGCGTGCTGCCTTTGCTCGGCCGCTTGATCGCCAATGATGCGGACAGCTACCGCTACCTCGCGGAAAGCATCCGCCGGCACCCGCCACAGGAAGAACTCGCCAACATGATGCAGCAGGCGGGGTTCAGCCAGGTGCGGTTCCAGGACCTGTCTGCCGGTATCGTTGCAATTCACAGTGGCCTGCACGCCTGAGCTTGCCCCCAGGCCAACCATGACCGCGTACCGCACCCCTCTTCCTGGCATTCTGGCCGCCACGCTGGAAACTTCCATCAATCAACTGCTGGCCATGGACGATGTCAGCCCAAAGCGCCTCGGGCTTTTGGACCGGCGTTTGGTGCGGCTGGAACTTGAAGGCCTGGGTATCGTCCTGGATTTTTCTTTTACTCCACACCGGGTGAAGGTCAGCCTGGATACGGATGGTACGCCCGACACAGTGATCAGCGGCACTCCCGCTGCGCTGTTTGCCATGGCATTGCCGGAAGCAGACGGCAGCTGGGGCAGACCGGGTTCGCAGGTGCGCATTTCCGGTGACGCCACCCTGGCGCGCGATGTCGAACGGCTGTTCTCACGCCTTGATCCCGACTGGGAAAGCAAACTATCCAATTGGTTTGGGGATATAACTGCCCATCAGCTGGCCGTTGGTGCCCGCAGCGCCGCCAGCCACTTTCGCTCCACTGTGGCCACACTGGGAGACTTTACTGCGGATTTCCTGCGCCAACCATCCAGCCCACTGGCCCAGCCTGCTGCAATCGCAGAGTTTGGCCAGGGAGTTGACTCACTGCGTGACGCGACTGACAGGCTGGAGGCGCGTTTGCGCATCTTGCGGGAGAGCAAGGCCCAAATGAGTGGTGTGGCCGCCGGCCTGCCGGACCAAAAATCGTGATTCATACCCTGCGACAATTTGCCCGCTTGCTGAAAATCAGCACCATCCTTGCCCGCTACCGGCTGGATGAATTCCTCGAAGCCACGCATTTGTACCGGCCGATGCGGCTGGCGCGCGTGCTCGCACCGTGGGCCACCGACAAGGAAATGGCCGGCCGGCCACGGGGCGAACGCCTGCGCCTGGCCTTGACCGAAATGGGGCCCGTTTTCGTCAAGTTCGGGCAGATCGTCTCCACTCGCCGCGACCTTGTGCCCGCGGATATCGCCGATGAGCTCGCTCTGCTGCAAGACCAGGTTCCGCCTTTTCCGGGCGCAGAGGCCCGGGCGATTGTCGAACGGGAGCTGGAACAACCCGTTGCAGAGCTGTTCTCTCATTTTGATATGCAACCCCTGGCTTCAGCCTCGATCGCCCAGGTTCATGCAGCGACCTTGCCCGATGGCCGCGAAGTGGTCGTCAAGGTAGTGCGGCCGGGTGTCCGCCAGCAGTTGCGGCGTGATATCGATCTCTTGCTGACCATCGCCGGGTTCGCCGAGAAGCACTGGGAGAGTGGTCCGCGGGTCAAGCCGACCGGGTTCGTGCGTGAATTTGAGACCTTTGTGTTCGATGAACTGGACATGTACCGGGAAGCGTCCAATGCATCCATGCTGCGCAACAATTTCCTCGGCTCGAAGGAACTCTACATACCTGAAATCTACTGGCCATATTGCCGCGAACCGGTGCTGGTGATGGAACGTGTTTACGGTGTCCCCGTCAGCGACATCGCCCAACTCAAGAAACGCGGGGTCAATCTCGAGCGGCTGGCCAAACGCGGCATCCGGGTGTTTTACACCCAGGTGTTCCGCGACAACCTTTTTCATGCCGACATGCACCCGGGTAATATCCTCGTCGATGTCAGCAACCCGGAAGATGCCAGTTTCATTGCGCTGGATTTCGGCATTGTTGCCAGCCTCACGCCCAGGGACCTGTATTATATTTCCGAAAATTTCATCGCCCTGTTCAATCGCAACTACAGACGCGTAGCACAGCTGCACGTCGACGCTGGCTGGGTGCCACCGGGTACGCGCGTGGAGGAACTCGAAGCAGCTGTGCGCGCCGTGGGTGAGCCCAATTTCGCCCGGCCGTTGAGCGAAGTTTCCTTCGGTCTGTTGATGCTCAAGTTGTTCCAGGTCGCCTACCGGTTCAAGCTGAACATCCAGCCCCAGCTGATCATGTTGCAGAAGACCCTGCTCAATATTGAGGGGCTGGGGCGGGAACTCTATCCGGCACTGGATGTTCTGGCTGTCGCCAAGCCGGAACTGGAAACCATACTGCGCGAAAAACACGGCCTGGACCAGGCCGCAAAGGACCTGCGTGAGCGTCTGCCCGGCTGGCTCAGCAAGGCGCCCGACATGCCAGGGTTGCTGCATGACTACCTGAAGCAGGCCACCACGGGCCAACTCACTTCGCGCATGGATTCAGCAGAACTGGGGCAGCTGCGCGCAAACCTCAAGCAATCGCAGCGCAGGACACAAGGCACCATCGTAGCTGCGGTAGTGCTGCTTGGCGGCACTATCCTGACCGGGCTGGAAACGGGACCCTGGCGGTTCCTGGGGCTATCAACCATCGGCCTGGTGTTCCTGCTCACCGGTGCCTGGCTCCTGTTCCGTCTCAGAAAATGAACCCAGGTCAGTGAACACCGGTAAATGAACGCTGAGATTTCCACCCCCGCTTGGCACCTGTATGACTTTGACGACCCACAGCAACAGTCGATCTTGCTGCAGCTGGGTGAATCAGACTATCGCGCCGCGAGCTTCCTGGACCAGCGAGTTGAGGCGCTGGCCAAACAGCGCCGGGAGCTGCCATTACATGAACTACAGGATACATTGGGCGTAGCGACCAGGCCCGCGCGTTGCATATTCCACCTCGGCCATTGCGGGTCAACTTTGCTCTCGCGTGCGCTGGCGGCAAGCCCGAACGTACTGCCGCTCAGGGAGCCTTTGACACTGCGGCGACTGGCGGCCGAACCCGCGGCGCGTCACCTGCTGCCACTGGTGTTGTCAGCACACACACGGGTATTTCACCCCGCGCAAGTGGCCATGATCAAGGCCAGCAGCGTGTGTAACCAGCTGATAGATCCGCTGCTACGCCACCATCCGGATTCGCGGGCTATCCTGCTGTATGTTCCACTGGAAACTCATCTCGCCGGGATGCTGGGCAAGTTGACATCCCCGGTAGATCTCAGCGCCCAGGCGAAGTCCAAATTGGCTGATTGGCGGGCTATTACCGGCGCAGCTCCGCTGGAGGTGGAAGATCTGGACACCACTCAGCTGGCAGTGCTGGCCTGGCTGACCAGCATGTATTTCCTGCTTGCAGCTGCCGGCAGCTTTCCCCAGCAGGCCTTGCTGCTCGATTTCGAGGTGATGCTGGTTGATGCGGAGGCCAGTCTTGTTCGCTGCGCGAGTTTCATGGGACTGGGACCGAAACTGGAAGGGGAAACCAACGCAATTCTCGCCGCATGGCCCGAGATCTCCACAAGCTACTCCAAGCAACCCGACCTGCCTTACTCAGCGTTCAACCGGCGCAAGACCTTGCAGCGCGGGCGCTCGACTCGCCGCGATGATATTAAGCGGGGCATGAACTGGGCAAAAGCCCTGGTCAGCGCCACTGCAAAACCTGCGGGAAGTCAGTCCCTGGAGCAATTTTTCTCCTGAGGCTTGCATTAGCCATTTTTTTGAGTATACTTACCTGAAAGTAAGTTAGTGAATAACCATGATCGAAACAATCGCTACCAGGGACCAGATCATCAGCAAGGCATTTGATCTGATGCTGCAGCGCGGGCTGAATGGTTTCAGTTACCGTGATATATCTGAGCCTCTGGGCATCAGGAACGCGGCGATTCACTACCATTTCCCTAGCAAGATGGATCTGATCTGCGCCCTGATCGAAGAAAACCACCAGGTGCTGTACAAAAATACGGCCGAATACATGGCCTATGGCGGCCGGGCCCCTCCTCAACTTGAAGGCTTGTTCGCATTTACCCTCAAACAATACAAAATTGGCCGCCCGATCTGCATGGTGGGGGCGCTGTCCATTGATTACGCTGAATTGCCCGATGAAATTAAACGGGCCAATGACCAGTTCATGAAAGACACCAGTGACTGGTTAACTCGCGTTCTGGAAACCGGGCGGGAGCAGAAAGAATTCACCTTCCAGGGTGAACCCAGGATTAAAGCCATGTCCATCCTCGCTACTATCCAAGGCGCACGGCAGCTGGCGCGGATTTACGGCATGACCATCCTCGAAACACTGTTTGGCCAGATTCGTCTCGACCTGGGAATTACCTCTTAAAAAAATTTGCTGTTTAAGCTTAACTTATCAGCAGGTACAATACGAGAACAAAATGAACACCAATACCATCAGATCACCACTCGCATGGCCCCCCACCCAGACCAGCAGCCAAACCAACGGCAAGACCGGGAGTGAAACATTTGCGGCTACGATGCGGACTGCTTTTCTTTACAGTTCCCGCATAGTTCTGGCCGATGCGCCAGCCCTGGCCATTATTGTCACTGCCGCTTGGGCTATAGGTGGTGAGCAGTCAGCCAGCGTTCTGCAGGCTTTTATCTGGGCTGCAGGGTTCGTATTCCTGGCACTGGCGGCAGAGGGGGCACAAACGAAACACTTTGTCAGGCTGCTGCTGACCGGTCTGGCGCTGCCTGTATTGGCCCTGTTGAGCTACCACGTAGCGGTCGAGTTCGCCGTTGTTGGTGCAACCCTGATAGCTGTTGGT
>SHZL01000078.1 GCA_009692275.1 Lysobacterales bacterium
ATACGGCGTCCACCGTTGCCACGCGACAGATTTCGGGCTCGTCCGGAACGTCATTGCGCAACAGTGCGGCCAGTTCTTGTTCCTGGGTATCGGCGGACGGGCAGTTAATGATGTCGGCTACCTGAGTATCCAGGTCCCTGGGTCCGAACGTGTAGACCAGCATGGCGATGGCCAGCAGGAAAATTCCGAGGTTGCCAAATGCGGTGAAGACCATTTGGTTGACCACGCCAACCAGCAACAGGGGAATCAGCAGGGTGATGACAAAACCGGTGAGGTCGCTCCAGCCTGGCAGTTTCGAAAAAAGCTCGTCGGCCTGCCTTACCCAGTTCTCAAGCCATTGATGATTACGCATCCTGCCCAGTTCGCGGATGAAATGGCACAACCCAAATGCTAGCAGGATGGCAATGATGGTCATTCGGTTGTTCAGTCCTTACCCGAGGCGAATTCGATACGCAATGCAGTGATTCTACCAGAGCGCGGCCCTGGGAGCCTGTCGGACTTTCCCTCGCTACGATCGGTTAAGTCCGACAGGCTCCCAGATGAGTTACCGTTTGCCTGGCGGGGTATTGCCACGTGTGGCCCGGATCACACTTTCAAGGTCTCCGCCGCCCTGTTGCTTGTACCAGTCTGCCAACAAACGGAATGCGATGGACACCGGCGGGGAGAGCAACACCGCGCCAACGCGCACGGCTTCAGTCAGTTCATCTGCCGTGAACCAGCGCAGTTCTGCCATTTCGTTGGATGGCGCGCAGGTGCGGGTTTCGGCTTCGGCGTAAAAGCCGCACATGGATGACGCAGGGAATGGCCAGGGCTGGGAGGAGATGTAGCGAATTTCCTTCAGGCGCACGCGGGATTCTTCGAATACTTCCCGCACCACTGCATCCTCAAGACTCTCGCCGGGTTCCACGAATCCGGCGAGGGTAGAGAAGCGTTTTTCAGGCCAGGCTGAATTGCGTCCCAACAGGCAGGCATTGCCCTGGGTGACCAGCACGATGATGGCAGGATCAATACGCGGAAAGGATTGCCGTGCGCATTCTTCATTGCTGCACACCATCTTGTGCCCGGAAGACTGCAATTGATTCGGGCTGCCGCAAACGCCACAGAATCCATGGCGGTGCTGCCAGTAATGCAATGCCTTTGCGTAGGCGAGCACACCGGCATGCTTGGCATCCATGTCCACTGCTGCGCGGCGCAAATCCAGGAAACTCGCTTCCGGGTGCAACTGCAGCAGGGCTTCGCGCTGCGCATCGTTAATGGACACGGCAAAGAAATACCGCTTGCCGTCCGTGCCCAACAGGGTTGGAGGCTGAATGCTGTTTACGGAATTGAGTTCACCGTTTTCCAGGTAAACCGCGAGTTGCCCGGTTTCTTTCACTTCGACAAGACTGCGGCTGCGCCACATGGGTACAAACCGGGCAGCGTCAGAATTCAGGGCCCGGTTGACCCACTCGGGATCGTCCCGGTATTCAGCCAGGCGATCGAGGCGGACAGAGGTGAAGCGATTACGTCGGGAGTGCGATATCTGGTCAATGCTGGCGCTGAAATCAACCGGCGACATGACTCACACAGAAAAGGATGAGCCGCAACCGCAGGTAGTGGCAGCATTGGGATTGCGGATGACAAATTGCGCGCCTTGCAGGCTTTCCGCGTAATCCACTTGTGCACCCATCAGGTACTGGAAGCTCAGGGGGTCAACCAGCAGGGTCACGCCGTCATTGGCCACGGCGATGTCATCTTCAGACTGCTCTTCGTCAAATGAAAAGCCGTACTGGAACCCGGAGCAACCACCCCCGCTGATGTACACGCGCAATTTGAGATCAGCATTG
The DNA here is from genome assembly GCA_009692275.1 of Lysobacterales bacterium. GTDB lineage: Bacteria > Pseudomonadota > Gammaproteobacteria > Xanthomonadales > SZUA-36 > SHZL01. The sequence continues at coordinate 1,827 of SHZL01000078.1, forward strand.
TTCTCTTCCAGGATCAACTCCTGGACTTTGCGTGCTGCAGCATCGGTGAAGACGATGCCGTGATCGATTGTGTTGGCGCTTGTGTCCATAGGTGCAGATTATAACTTACCGGGGGTGAGCACAACATGGAGTCGCGGACATGGAATTCAACGGTTGTCCGGACTTTCCCCTGGGGGTTGTTCCTGCTCCAGGTCATTTTCCGGTTTGGCCTGGATCGCCGCATTGATGCTATTGGCAGCCGCCTCGGCCAGTACGACCCAGTCAAAGCTGCGGCTGACAGGCTTGCCGCTTTGCCCCTGGGCTTCCAGTGTAATGCGCACCTGGGATGGCGTGAAGCCTTCCGGCAGCAAAATATATCCATCCAACTGCTGAAAATACTTGAAGCGAAACCCGGGCTTGGGCTTGTTGCCCTCGGTAAGTTTCGACCAGGGCAGAGTTACCGGCCGGTCATCCTGCGTGCCCTCGACGTCGATGCGTGCGGTCCCGCTGGTGATATCGGAACGCTGCAGGTTCTGGGTCAGGGTGAGCAGGAAGTGAAAGACGCGCGTTGATCCGGTAGGGTTCAGTTCCAGCTGATACACCGCCAGGCCTGCCTGCGTTCCACTGATGCCGGCCAGTCGCTGATAAAAGTCCAGCTCGCCCTGCAAGCGGTTGAGCTCTGCCTGGCGATTGCTTTCATCTTCGCGTATCAGTTGGTTTGCGCGCCGCATCACTGCGGCCTCCTGCTCGGCTACTTGCAGCTGTGCCTTGTTCGCTTCCAGGCGCACGGTGAGTGACTTGATTTCATTCTTCTGGGTCTTGATGCGCAGCTTGGCATTGGCCAGTTGGGGCAGGGCCGTAGTCAATGTCACGGAATAAACCGCATACGCAATGCCCAGAACAGCGAACACCGCTCCGATGATGCGAAAGCTTCGCGATTTTCTAAAGCTCAACTTCATCACAAGTTGCGTGCTTCCTGTAGTGCAGAACAGTTGGAGCAGCTGACCTTCGCGACACGATACCCGCAGAACAAAAAAGCGGCCGGAGCCGCTTATTTTCTGAATTTTTTTCTTTGTGTTTTATATTATTGTTGTAATTCCAGGCGAGTCCCGTGCAACTGGTTGAGTTTTATACAGGGTTGCACCAGACTTCGTCAAGTACAAGTGATAATCCATCGCCTGCGACCAGGAATAATTTTGATGCTCTGGCTTAAATCATTTCACATCATTTTCGTCGTCACCTGGTTCGCCGGGCTGTTCTACCTGCCCCGATTGTTCGTGTACCACGCGATGGCAGAGGACATCACCGTGCGCGCAACACTCAAGGTCATGGAGCGGCGCTTGATGGTGATGATGAACCTCGGCGGATTGCTGTCCTGGCTCTTCGGCGCTTCCATGCTGTTCGTGCTGCCGGCTTTGCTCGGCGTTGGATGGATGGAAGTGAAACTTGCTCTGGTGTTGGTTTTGACCATCTACCATTTCTGCTGCGCAGCCATTGTGAAGCAGCTGGCGCGTGACGACGTGAGGCACAGCCATGTGTGGTACCGGTGGTTCAATGAATTCCCCACTGTGATCCTGATCACCGTTGTTATCCTCGCGGTGGTGAAGCCTTTCTGATTCTCGTGACACAGGGTTGCCAGGTCCACGGAGCGGTGAGTTCTTTCAGGACACGCCGTGAATACACCGTGCAGGCTTTGGGGCGCGAGCTGCGGCCGATATCTCTTTCCAGGAGACGCCGTAAACCCATCCCTGGGGGCTCGAATGAAACATCCCTGTTTCATACGCTCCTGGAAAGAGATCTCCGCCACATCTCGCTTAGCCCTGTAGGCTCCTCGCCAGCATCGACCTCCACGGATGGAGGAAATGCGGAAGGATTGCCGGGAGCAATCCCCGCCCTGCTGGCGACGGTCCTGAAAGAACTCCCCCTCACTGTCCGGAGTCACCGTGGCGGTGCAAGACGGAGTTCTAAATGTTTCCTCGATGTCACAAAGCTAAGCGAGCGGCGGCGGGGAGACTTGCCCGGGAGTGTATGCGGCAGGGAGGCCGCATCCAAGCCTACAGGGACGTATTTACGGCATCTCCCGGGTAAGTCTACCGGCCGCGGGTTGCGCCCCCAAGCCGACTAACGGCGATGGAACGCACGGGGACGTGTAGCGTGTCCTGAAAGAACTCCCCCCTCCCTGGCACCTGCGACGAACCTGAAGGGACGTGTTACGGCGTCTCCCGGGAAGTGCTACCGGTCACAGCTTGCGCCCCCAAGCTGACTAGCGGGCGCCGATTGCGCCCCCAAGCCGACCAGCGGGAATGACGTGCCGCAGGAATCAGGGTTCTATCGGCTTACCCGGCAAATAGATCACGTAAATCGCGGTGTAGCCCTCGGTGTCCCAGGTGCCGGTCCATTCCGCCGGGATAATCACGGAATCCCCCGCTGTGACTTCGGTTACCGTGCCGTCGCTCGAAGTCAGCGTCACACCACCTTCGAGGAAGTGCATGTACTCATTGACGCCATACGCCTTGGTGATTTCAGATTTGACTTTGCCTGAGCGGTACATGCCCGCATCAAACTGCCTGTCGCTGCTGAGGAAAGCTTCAACATCGTAGGTGGTGTTGCCGTCGTGGTCAGCAATGATTGGTTTGTAGTCTTCAAAAATTTTTCCGGCGATCTGCTCCTTGCTGATCTTGACCGGTACTACGGGCTTGTCAGCCTGTAGCTGCGACCAACTGGCCATGGTTGCCAGCAAAATGACAAGTGAAATCGCCCGGATTACTCCTGTTGTGGCTGGTGTTGCTGCTCGGGTTGTTGCATGAAATGTTGGCATGTTTGGTGTTCCTTTCGGGTTGGCCGGGACGTAAGAGCTTCGGCGGCTGCAGCATACAATTCCTGCCGGGCCAAGAGAAGTGCCCATCATGGGCCATCCATTGCAGGCCGCAGGTCGAGAGGAATTCCAGGCCTGCATCGCGGCCCTGCAGCATGGCCAGCGTGCTAACCGCGCCCGCCAGTAAACAGCTGGGTGCGACCACGGTCACGCTGGCCAGACCCTGCACCGGCCAACCGGTAAATGGATTGATGATATGGCCAAAGCGCTGCCCATCCACCTCAAGGCAGCGTTCGTAATCTCCGCTGGTGGCAAGCCCGCCCCGGTGCAGGGTCATCGCGGCGATGGCGCCGGCCCCGCGGGGATTGCGTACACCGGCACGCCACGCGCTGCCGTCCGGATGCGGCCCCAGGAAATGCAGATCGCCGCCGAGGTCAACGTAGCCGGATTGAATGCCGGCGGTTTTTAGCTGCAGCGCCGCCCGGTCCGCTGCATATTCCTTCACCACGCCACCCAGGTCCAGCCGCATGCCCCCGGGCACGTGCAGCATTGTCCCGTCCCAGCCAACCCGGTGCCAGCCGGTGAGCGCCAGGGCCGAGCAGATCTGCTGTGCCTGCGGAACCGCCTGCGCTCGATCCCACAGGGCGGTCAGGCGCCCGGCTGTGATATCAAAGAGTCCCGCACTTACCTGGTACTGGGTAGTCGCGAAATTGAGCAGGGCAGCGGTTTCATCGTCTACGCGTACGCCTCCTGCACGGCTTGCCTGCTGCAGCATGAGCTCCAGCTCGCTGTCCCGGCGGTAGTGCGAATACTTGTGGTCCAGGCGATGTACTTCAGACTCTGCGCCCGCAATGGCATTGGCCGCACACTCGGCGTTGCCGGCATACAGCACGATTTCCGCCGGACAGCCCATGCTGCTGAAGTGGTGGCGAAAGATTGCAGGTGCAGTTGGCGGCTTCATAGTTCGATGCTGAAGCTCGCGGTCAATCGCCAGAAGTCCACTAATGCCGGAGTGTCCTGGGGCGTGCCAACCAGCGCGAGATCCTCTTTGCTTTGGTAGTATTCCGCGCCAAAGGAAAGTGACCATGTCTCCTTGCGTAACACGGTGTTTAGCTGGTAGCTGAGTGAACCATAGGTGGCCAAGCGGTAATCGCTGCTCCAGTAATTGTCTGCCGGCTGGATGAAAAACACCGGACCGTAAAAATCAGGCGAGGTCTGGGTGTAGTAGCGAATGGCCGGCGCAATCTCCCAGTCATGGCCCAGCGGCTGGTTCCAGGACGCGTCCAGGGTATTGGAGTGGATGCCCCAGTCGTCGAAGAAATAGCGGTAGTCGAGATGCAGCGCGGCCTTGGAACGGTTCATGTATTGGCGGAACTTCGTGGTCCAGGCCCACATGAGCCTGCTGTCCGGCCGGCTGTCATTGAGCACGGAATCATTCACCCACACCTGCTTGTACGGATCGGACAGGAATCCCGCTTCCCGGGTCAGGGATACGCCGGTCTGGATGACTGCGTTTTTGTTCAGAACCTGGGTAAAGCCACCCGAAATGGAAAAACTGTTGCGCTTGGCGGAAAGGACGCGGCCGTAATCGATTGCATCGGTCGGTTCGATTTTATCTTCCGAAAAACTCCATCCCCAGGAAAGCGTGTGCATCCCATCCGTGCTTTCTTTTTCTCCGGCGTAACTGCCGAAAATAGCCTGGTAATCATCCTCAATGGAGTAGCCAGCAGCCGCAGTATGTTTGTAACCCGCGTTGTTCCACTGCAGGGACGCGCTCAGCTGGTCGCGCTTGTCGCGAATGGTTGCACCGGTCATGGCCTGCAAGGGGCCTTCATCGGCCGTGGGGATTACATACCAGGGCGAAGATCCACTCATCGCTTCGTGCACGTATTCAACGGTGAGGTTGTAGGTCTCGTCCAGGTTTTTCACCCAGCTCAACTGCTGGGTATTGATCTTGTAGCGCTCGGGGGAACCAAAGGCCAGTTTACTCAGCGGCAAGGGCTCCTCATCGTAATAGGTCACTTGCGCATTAATGCCATCGTCGGGAAGTTCCTGCGCCAGCAATTCCTGCATGCCCGGCAATCCCAGGCCGGATGCAATCAGCGACTGTACTGTGGTGGAAATTTTTTTCATTAGCGTGCAACTCCGGACGGGTTGGTGGTATCAGTTGCAGCCGCAACCGCCACCGGCAGCGCCCATGCCGCCGGATGAGGCTTCCTTGCTGTTGTATACGTGTTCATCCATTGCATCCCGCAAGGGGTCTGCCGCAAGCGCCATGTTTGCTTGCGCCAGGTGGCCGCGCTCCCACGGTTGCACGGGAGCGCAGGCGCCCAGCAAGGACACCAGCAAAAGCAAAAGCGAGAGCTTAGTGACTGTTCCGGCCGTCAAGCAGCACCTGTATGTCATGGCGAATCTCCTCTAAGTGTGATTCTTCGAAACCGGCGTATTCCTTCACTACTGCACCCGACCCGTCGAGCAGAAACGAGCTGGGCATCACCTTGACCTGCCAATCGGCGGCGCTGACTCCTTGCGGGTCGAGAAGTACAGGATAGCTGACGGGGTGCTGCTGCAGGAATCGGACCGCGTCTTCCTTGTCCTCGTCCAGGTTGATGGCGAGCACAGTAAATTGCGCAGGTTCATGTCCCTGGTAGAGAGCCTCATACAAAGGCAGCGATTTGCGGCAAGGCCCGCACCAGGAAGCCCAGAAGTCCAGGTAAACCACTTTGCCGTGGAAGTCCTCCAGGGTCAGTTCTCCCGCGCCGTCGAGTTGCGGCAGGCGGAAAGTTTTCTGTTGTGCTTCTGCGGCTGCGCACAGCGATAGGAAAGCGACGAGCACCACCCCCGGCAGTGCGCTTGCGCGAACACCGGCCACCAGGCGGCTTTGCTCCCTCATTGCAGGTTTGGCTGTGGAATTTATTTTCGTATGCACGATTGATCTTCCCGCAAGTGTGGATATAGTGAGCCGGACTTTCCTTAGTGTAGCGAAGCCGGAGTAGAGCACGGATGCAAAGCGCAGAGATAAAAAAAACGGCACTTTATAGCGCCCATCTTGCAGCGGGTGCCCGCATGGTGGATTTTTCCGGCTGGGAAATGCCCATCAACTATGGCTCACAGCTCGACGAACACCACGTGGTGCGGAAGGACGCAGGCATGTTCGATGTGTCACACATGACCGTGGTGGACGTCCGGGGAGCCGGTACGCGCAGCTTCCTGCAGCACTTGCTGGCCAATGATGTCGCCCGCCTGGCCGAGCCCGGCAAAGCACTCTATAGCTGCATGCTCAATGAGCGCGGCGGCGTGATCGATGACCTGATCACCTACTTCCTCGACGACAACTACTTTCGCCTCGTGGTAAATGCCGCAACCCGCAGCAAGGATCTTGCCTGGATGCAAGAGCAGGCGCGGGGCTTCGACGTGCAGGTTGCCGAACAACATGACCTGGCCATGATTGCCGTGCAGGGTCCCAATGCCCGTGCGAAAACCCTGTCCGTTCTGCCGGCTGCGGACGCTGTCGTGGCGGAGGGCCTGCAAGCCCTCTTCGCTGCCCAATGCGGGGAGTTCTTTATTGCCCGAACCGGGTATACCGGTGAGGATGGATTCGAAATCAGCCTGCCCGCTGATCGTGCGACGGGTTTCTGGGAGCAACTCCTGAGCGCGGGCGTTAAGCCCTGTGGTCTCGGCGCGCGCGACAGCCTCAGGCTGGAGGCCGGCATGAACCTCTATGGTCAGGACATGGATGAAAACACCAGCCCGCTCGAGTCCGGATTGGCCTGGACGGTTGCCATGAAAGACGGTCGTGACTTCATCGGGCGTGCCGCGCTGGAAACGCAGATTGCCGGCGGTATTCATATGCGGCTGGTTGGACTGGTGCTGGAGGACAGGGGCGTGTTGCGCGCCGGCCAGCCGGTAAGGACGTCACGAGGCAGCGGCCTGACCACCAGCGGAGGATTTTCACCCAGCCTCAACCGCACCATTGCGTTTGCCCGGATTCCCGCGGGGGATGACCTTGAGTGTGCCGTGGACATTCGCGGAAAGCCGTTGCGGGCACGCATAGTCCGGCCCCCTTTTGTGCGCCACGGCAAGCCGTGCGCAGGGGTTTTGTAACGGCAACGAGGTAGGATTAGAATGCAGAACAAAATAAGCAACCAAGGGATCTGGCAATGAGCGACATACCTTCTGACCTGCGCTACCGCGATTCGCATGAGTGGGTTCGTTTGGAAGACGATGGTAGCGTAGTGGTTGGCATCTCTGATCACGCGCAAGCGGCTTTGGGCGACATGGTGTTCGTAGAAGTGCCGGAGCCCGGTTTCGCTTACGCACAGGGAGATGCCTGCGCCGTGATTGAATCCGTCAAGGCGGCATCCGATATCTACGCGCCCATCTCCGGCGAAATTCTTGAGGCGAACGCTGCACTGCAGGACAACCCGGGCCTGGTCAATTCCGACCCCTATGGTGATGGCTGGCTGTTCAGCATGACCCCATCGAATGCCGGCGAACTCGATGATCTGCTGAGCGCAGCGGACTACGCAAATACCCTGGAAGACTGATTCCACCTGCTTCTTCCCCGCTGCCCACGGCATTTTCAGGGCGTTGCAAACGCCTCGCACAGTACAGCGTTATCAGGGACAGCGCGTACGATGGGCATTGTGCCGGAAACCCCGCCAGACGGGATGTCATACGTGACTACGCCGTCGCTGCAACTGGTGAACTTCACCGAGATGCTGCCATAACCCGGCGTTTGCGTGGGCTCAGGAGTACCTGAATCAAAAATACCGCCCTGGGTAAGTTCGATGTCCAGCGTGGCGGTGTCACCCTCATAAGCGCCAAATGCAGTCAGCCAGCGATGGCCGGGTTCGCCAAGCACGGCGGTGACGCCCGCCGATGGCCGTTCAACGTCATAGGTGAACCAGGCCAGGAACATGACGGGCTGCGGCCTGCTGGGGAGGACTATGTCTGAAAACACGGTGATGAAGAAACCCTGTCTAGGTGTTCCCAGGTTCTTCCACGTGTCGTTCAGGCCATTGTTGATCGCGAAGATGCCGGATGCGGTGACCGTTATCGTCCCGTTGTCCACATTGGTATTGTCCGCACTGCTGCTGTCGTCAAAATTGACGATGGCGCCAATGAAATAGGCTCCGGGCGCCAGGTCGGCCGGAATCGTGGCGTTGAAAGGCCCGCTGGAGTTATCACCGGCAGCAAGGCTGGCGCGGTTTTCTGTGCCAATCAGCCGATCCGAGGTATTGATGCTGCTGTTGGTCGAGGCGTAGTACGTGATGGAAAATGCGCCTGACGCTGCGTTCCCGGTATTACTGACTTCGGCATCGACACTGATAGTGGCGCCCTGGACAAAACTGCCGGATGGAGCATTGACTTCGGTTAGTACCAGTTCTGCCGCCGGTGGCGAGGCTACCGTGACCGTAGTGTTGTCATGCCCAGTGTTGTTGGCATTGTTGGTGTCACTGATTTCGATGATGACGCCAATAAAGTAACTGCCATCTGCGATGCTGGCGGGGAAGGTG
>SHZL01000079.1 GCA_009692275.1 Lysobacterales bacterium
ATCGGCAGAAGCGCCTGCTTTGACAATAACCGCCGAGGCCTGGGCGCCCGCTTCCCAATTGCCGCGCTTGAATTCACCCAGTGCGATGGCATCCTTGAAGAAGATGAACTCAGCATAGGACTGGCCACCGAGTGACAGGCCAATGCTGATCTGGGACAAGGAGGTCGTGCCAACCACCTTGTCACCGGCAATCACCAGGCCATTGCCGTGGGCGCCGCCAATACCAATTGCTCCTTTACCCACTTTCGGGAATACGGCATAGCCGGCGGCATTCTTGAACCAGGCGTCCATTCCGGGATCTTTGGCTTTCATGGCAAGGATGGCAGCCTGTACTTCCAGTTGTTGCTTGTTGTTCGGGTCGGGTTCCCAGGACCAGGCAGTGGACAGGCTCAGGATCAATGTCAGGGTCAATAGTGAAAACAGGGTCTTACGCATGGGTCTCTCCGTGAAGTGAAAAATTTGAGGCGATAAGTGTATACCACTCCGTGTTAAAGCATTGTTACGACAGTGCTTTGCTTCAACTGGTTCAGGAATGGGTGAATAAAGGCCGGTGAGCCGGCTTGGGAGCAAATGAGCCCGGTCCGCAGCGGGTCGTTATCGCGCAGCAACCCCGCGCGCGGCCGAAGGCGCCTTCCCGGTCCAGCCTTTGTAGGCCCTGGAAAAAGAGCTGACTTCAGAAAACCCCAGCATGAAAGACATCTCTGTCAAAGTAATGCTGCGATCCTTGATGTACTGTTCAGCCAACTCCTGCCGAACTTCATTCAGCAAGAATTTGAACGACGTAGTTTCTTTGTGCAATTTGCGGTGCAGGTTTCTTGCGGTCATGTGCAGCGCATCGGCAATGCCCATCTCGCTGACGCCACCCGAGGATAAGCCATCGAGGACGGCAGCCTTTACCCGGTTCACGATGTCCGTCTTGGCGGCATGGGCAAGGTACTTGACCACCACATGCTCGTTCAGCCTGGCCAGTTCTTCATTCGAGCCCGTCAGTCGCTGGCTGGCGACTTCCAGCGGAATCAGCAGGGTGGTAGCTGCAGCTCCAAACTCAAGCGGACAACGGAACAGGCTGTAATAATAACCCGTGTCCGCCGGCTCAGCATGGGTAAAGCGCAGCAGTGATGGCTGGAACTGGTTCCCGGCAATAGCGCGGCAGCACTTGGTGGCAATGGACAATTGCATGTCTTCGCGGACGGAGGCGTGTTGGGATGGGCGGTGTGCGTCAAACGTGACCACGAGCTTATCGCCTTCATCCGCCAGTGTTACGGTCAGGCGGTCATTGATCATGCGCGCATAGCGATTCATTCGGGTAAAGGCTGTGCGGATGCTGGTGCTGGCCAGCCAGGCGAATCCCAGGGCCCCAAGGTAGGCCGGACGGAAGTACTCCTCGGCATGCAAGCCAAACAAGGGGTCTCCCGAAAGCTCAATGGCGCGGTCAAACAGCCGTTCAAAATTTTCGCCTGCCACCCTGGCGCCAGAATCGAAGATCGATTCGGGATTGATTCCCGCTTCTTTGAACAGCGCAGCGGGTTCCAGCCCATAGCTCTCAATTTGTTTCCAGAGTGATGCAGCTAGCGGTGCAAACAGTGACATTCGTTTCTTCGCATTGGCCTGGCAGGTCAGGGCATTCTCACTGAGACCGGCCAATACAGTCAAATATCTGTCCGGAACGGACAAGCTGCATTGCCAGGAGCGCTCTAACATGCGGCTCACCAGCGAACAGGTCTTCAGCGGGAAAGCAGGAATGTCAGCACGGGTCATTAGAATTGACAGCAGCGAGTTTCCGGACCGTAGCGCCCGGGCGGGCCTCGATCCGTCATTCTTGCAAGCGGAAATTGATTTCTGGCGCAGTCTGATCGAAGCACAGCGTGAACCCGTGCGATCACGTGAATCCACCGAGCGCATGCAGCAGGCCCTGGCCCTGGCTGAATACCGGCTCGCGGCGCTGTCATCGAACCGGTACACTGTAGTCACATGATTTCGTTTCCCGGGTAGTTTCTCTGATACTTTCCTGGGCGGGTATCTAAAAGGTCAGGCATGGCACGAAAGGTCATCATCACCTGCGCGGTAACCGGCTCCATCCACACGCCCAGCATGAGCCCTTATTTGCCGGTCACGCCGGCGGAGATCGCCGAGGCTTCCATTGCGGCAGCCAGGGCCGGTGCCGCCATCATTCACTTGCATGCGCGCCATCCGCAGACCGGCCAACCCAGTGCCGATCCCGATCATTTCATGCAATTCCTGCCACGCATCAAGGCGGAATGCGATGCTGTCATCAATATCTCGACCGGGGGCAGTTCGCTGATGTCCCTGGATGAACGTTTGGCGCCGGCGCGGCTGGCGCGGCCGGAAATGTGCTCATTGAACATGGGCACCATGAACTTTGGCATTTTCCCTTTGCAGGAACGCTACAGCGAGTGGCAACACGCGTGGGAACCCAAGCTGCTGGACGCGACTCGCCGGGTGCCGTTCAAGAATTCCTTTGAAGACATCGAGATGATTCTCGATGACCTCGGCACGGACAAGGGCGCCCGCTTTGAATTCGAATGTTATGACCTGGGCCAGATCGAAACATTGGCGTATTACCTGCGCAAAGGTCGCGTCAAGCCGCCGCTTTATGTGCAGTTTGTGATGGGGGTACTGGGTGGGGTGGGTACGTCCCCGGAAAACCTTGCGGCCATGAAGGCCTGTGCCGACCGCTTGCTCGGTGATCAATACGAGTTCTCAGTGCTGGCTGCGGGTGCCCTGCAGATGAGGTTGGCAACCATGGGCGCGGTGCTTGGCGGCAACGTGCGTGTCGGCTTGGAAGACAGCCTGACCATAGGGCCACAGAAGTTGGCGCGCAGCAATGCCGAGCAGGTGAGCAAAATTCGACTCCTCCTGGAAACGCTCAACTTTGAGATCGCCACGGCCGACGAGGCGCGCGAACGACTGCAAACCAAGGGTAAAGAGCAGCAAAACTTTTAGACCCCCAGGGCGCAGTCTCTCCGCAGACCTGGATGGGACTACAGTCAGAGTACGACTTGCGTATCGCGCAGCGCGCCATCGGTGCTGAAATTGAACGGCGCGTTCAAAGGCACGCTGCGTAAATGGCCATTTAAACAAAAACAGGAACCCGGTACTTCTGCCAGGTTTCCTCCGTTAACTAACCACAGCAGCAGTTAAAGCCGCCCGGGGCCCGGGGTGTTTGTCAGGCTAGCTTAAGCAAATGTTTGAACATCTTGTGCAAGCGTTTCTCCAGCACGAGGTAATGCAACAGGCTGATTGCGAAGATCAGCACCACCAGCATTGAATATCCAAACAGGCCGACAATGCCACTAAAACCAGCCAGCCACGTGCCCAAACCCAGGTGACAGGCCAGGCTCAAGATCAACACGTGACTAAGATAGATGGTATAGGATGACCCACCCGCCAGGATGCTGAACCGGCGATTTGCGCAGTGGCCATCGATTTCCGTGGCCACGGCTCCGGCCACCAACAGCAAGGAAGGAATCCCAAACACAATCACCCTGGGGAATATGTAATAACCCTGCTCGATCAAACCGGAATACACCAGATTATTAATAAAGCCGCCCGCACAAAACAGAACAACACCGGCAAGTGAGCACAGCACGGGCATGGGCAGGCGGTTTTTATCCAGCCACTGGGCCAGCAACGCCCCGGACAGGAATTCGAGCAAGAGCGGCGAAGACAGGAATCGCTGGTAGAACGGGTATTCATAAATTCGCTCCGGGCTGAACCCGGACATAACAAAGTACTTATAGCCGTTGTAGGCCAGAAGCAAAGATGCCAGCAACATCAGCACACGGGTTCTTATGCCCGTGGGCGTGAGGGCAACCAGTAAGGCAAACGCCAGGTAGAAATACATTTCGAAAGAAAGCGTCCAGGTGACTTCCAGCAACACCAGTTGCAAGGGTTGCGGCCAAAGTAAAAACGATTTCAACAGATGGGATTCAGCCACGTGTTCGGGCCGGGTCAAGCTGAATACCAGCCAAGCAGCAAAGAAAAAAGGCCAGTAGCCCGAAAACACACGTGCGATTCGACGACGCATGAACTGCTGGCCGTGGTCCAACCCGGCACTATCCCGGGTGGTATAGACCATGATGTAACCACTGATCACAAAAAAGATGTCAACGCCCGCAAATCCGATTATTTCAAACAGTCCAAACAATTGCTTTGAAATGACTGACGTTTCAGGAATACGCACGGATGCGTGGTAAGCCACCACCAACATCGCAGCGATGAAGCGCAGCATTTGGACATTAATAAACATTACTGAGCAGAAAATGCCCTGTTCAGCAGTGCGTCCAACTCGGAGCATGAGCGCCAATCACGTCCAAATACGAAGCGGGGCAGACGCCAAATATCGTCTGAGCGTCTGAGCGGTCGGGGATCCGTTGAAAAGGCTGCACGAAAACCATGGCGAGATGAAAATTCAGGAAAATAACACTGTGCGAGGTAGTCACTGCTCTGCCCATAGGGATAAGCGAACAAATCAGGACGGTGCCCGCTCACAACTGAAGCGATGTAATCAGCCGCTTGCCTGACTTGAATATCACAATCTGCATAACTGGCTACCAGGCTGAAGTCACCCTTGATGTTATCGGCCTGGGCAGTTGTCTCTACGTCCGGGTGCACGCGGTCCCAGCTATGGCACTGGATCGACATCAATGAGGATTTTTGCGCTGCGTCCCACCAGTCATCACCCCACCAGCCCCGCCCAATCAAGCCATTTCGGTCGAGCTGTTCGCGGGCACCCGGGGAACTAATGACGAAACTGGTGGCATGCAGTCCCGGCTGTGCTTCAGGGCCCACTTCGGACTGGAAATCCCTGAGGATGTTGAACAGGCTTCTTTGCTGCCCACAGGTCGGGTGTGTAAGGTCGTGATAATCAAACCAGGAGCCGTCATCGAAAGTGATCGCCAGGCACTTCGCGGACTTCATGTTTTCGACAATTCCCTGGTGTCGATCTACAATCTCCGACAATGAAACGATTTGGTATCCCAAACGGTTTATTTCCCGTAGATCAGCAGCCAGTCCAAGGTGATCGTTTTCCTCATAACGGTTGGTCAGAATATTGACGCCGTGATATGTCAGAATGGGGACAGGCAATTTTCCACGCTCCAGGCATTCTGGGAGAGGTATTGTGCCGTAAATAGCCCTGAACGTCATTTGAGCCTGGCGTCGTGGTTTCTATAAGCAGCGAGACCTTTTTCCGATGCCAGCAAGAATGCCCAATTTCCTGATTATCGGTGCGCAGAAATGCGGGACGAGTTGGCTGCATAGGCACCTGTCCGCGCACCCTGATGTATTCCTGCCGGTTAACAAGGACCTGGAATTTTTTTCCTACGTGCCATATCCGCAACCAGGCGATATCGATGCTTACCTCGAGCATTTTCAGGAAGCCGGTCCTGCGCAAGCTGTCGGCGAAGCGACGGCCAGTTATTTCTGGAGCCACAGCACTTCACCATGGTGCGAGATGCCAGAAGGCTTTCAAACCAATATTCCCAAGGCAGTTAGACACTACCTTGGTACGGAACTGAAACTGATCGTGGTTTTGCGTCACCCTGCCAGGCGCGCCATCTCGGCCTACCTCCACTACCTGAATACAGGTGAGCTGGCGCCAACGGCCACCTTCGAAGAGAGCATGAAATACGTCGGCACCATCGACATGGGCTTTTACGCGCGGCACCTTGCAGCCTGGCTTGAAGTTTTTGACTTGTCACAAATCAAGGTATTGACCCTGGAAAATGATATCAGGGAGCGGCCCGCGTTCGCCCTGTCACAACTTTGCGAATTCCTTGGTGTCCGGAAATACCCCAGCGAAATTTCCACGCTCGAACAGGTGGACTATCCCGGTATTCCAAAACATAACAACTGCAGGGGTGTATTTGCCGACATCGGGAAACTGAGACCGCAATACAGGCTTGAGAACCCGCCTTCCCAGGATGAATATATACAAATCCTGACGCCTGGCCAGTGGCAGGAACTGGAATCAATCTACCAGGCGGATGTGGCGCAGCTGGATTCACTGCTCGGCACCCATTTATTGGGAGACTGGGGATTTTTGCATTGACGAGCAAGAAGCCCGCCAGGGGGCCCGGAACTGGAAGCTAATTACTCACCGCTGCGTCCACGAAACGCTGCCACCTGGGCGGGGTATCGGTTGCGGCTAGCTTGAATTTTTGAGCTTTCCCTTACTTTCAGGTGTTATCCAGTTTGTTATCCAATTTACATTTCAGACAAAAACAGGAACCGCGATATTCCGCTAAGTTCCTGTGTTTGTTTACTTATTTGGCTCCCCGGGTCGGATTCGAACCAACGACCTAGTGATTAACAGTCACCCGCTCTAACCGGCTGAGCTACCGGGGAATAGTTCTTGAGGCGCGGTATTTTGGGTGCTTTGGGTGGGTGAGTCAAGGACGCTATGCACATCCATGGCGAGGGGGGTCAGCCGCCTGTTGGCGGGCAGTTGCTGGCGTTGATTTCCGGAGCCTCCTCACGCCGGATGCGGCCGCTGTTGGAGATGACCAGCTTGCGCGCATCGGCCGGACCGCGCGCGTCACAGAAGGTAATGCTGCTGTTGCTGCCGGGTGCGCTGCCATTCGGGTAAAAACGCAGGTTGGTGCGCCCCGAACTGCTGCGAATCACCATCTGCTCCAGGCCGGGCTCCACTCGCAGCACGTTTTCCGTTGCCTGGTACCGGCGATCGCCATTGAGATCGCCAAATACGATCCAGCCATCGCTCCAGTCGGTCGCCTCGGTGCAGCCGCTTGCCACATTGCCCGGGCAGGCCACTACCTGCGTATTGAAGCGTATCGCTTCATTGCGCGCGAGCGCCAGTTGAGTGTGCAGCAGGTTTATGCAGGCACTCATGCGCTGGCGCATTTCATAGGATTGCAGGGCCGGGATGCCGAGAATCAGGAGGATGGCCGCTATGGCCAGTACCAGCAACATTTCTACAACCGTAAATCCGGTGCTTCCTGCTCTGGTAAAATGGGTTTCGCGAGCGTCCATGACGTGACAATGCGCGGGGCAGGGCGCTTTGGGCAGAGGAAAAACTCCTACGGTTGTGTCGGAAATTCCCTGGTGCTGCCTCCCTGTATCCTGATCATCACTTGAATTGTGCTGGCAAAAGTTACACATTGCGAGCATGAACAAAAACGATACCTTATTAGTCGCAGGCGCCGGGGGATTCATCGGTGGGCATCTGGTCAAGAGTCTGTTGGACCAAGGTTTTGCGTCCATCAGGGCTGCTGATATAAAGCCCGTTGCCAAATGGTATCAATCCTTCAACGGCATCGATAACCGGGTGCTCGACTTGCAACAAAGGAGCTCCTGTATTGCAGCGGCTAAGGGTTGCCGCACCATCTACAACCTGGCGTGTGACATGGGAGGAATGGGATTTATCGAAAGCAACAAGGCTTTGTGCATGCTCAACTCCCTTATCAACACCCACCTGCTCATAGCCGTCAGGGAAAACCAGGTACAGCGCTATTTTTTTGCTTCCTCGGCCTGTGTTTACAATGTTGAGAAGCAGCAAGGCAGACAGGGCGCCGCGCTAAAAGAGGCAGACGCCTACCGCTCGCTGCCTGAAGACGGCCACGGTTGGGAGAAGCTATTTGGTGAACGGATGTGCCGACATTTCCATGAGGACTTTGGCCTGGGTGTCGTGGTAGCCCGCCTGCACAATGCTTATGGCCCGATGGGCACCTACGATGGAGGCCGCGAAAAAGCCCCGGCAGCGATTTGTCGAAAGGTCATAGCCGCCAAACTTTCAGGAAATCATACCATCGAGATATGGGGTGATGGCGAGCAAACCCGCAGTTTTATGTATATCGATGATTGCGTGAAGGGTATCAATCTCCTGATGGACAAGAGCTGCCCTGACCCGGTCAATCTTGGCAGCAGTGAACTGGTCACCATCAATCAGGTCGTCGATACCGTTGAGGATATTGCACAAATCAAGCTCAAACGAAGCTACCAGCCAGATGCCCCGAAAGGAGTGAATGGGCGCAATAGTGACAACACGAAGATCGAAAAGCTGCTCGGGTGGCAGCCCAACATCCGCCTTCGCGATGGCCTGGAGCAGACCTACCGCTGGATCCACACGCAAATGACCCGGAAGCACTAGATAGCCGTCGCCAATGGCATCGACTCTCGTCATCATCCTTGCCGAAACCAGGTCTTGTAGCTCGACTTTTGCGCTTTTCGAAAAAAACCTTTTGAACGTGTTCCAGGCCGACCTCGCTTTGTGTGTGGCCGACAATGAGCGCGAAGACAAAGGCAATCGCTTCTACCAGAAAGCCAAATATATCTGGCAGTCGAAAGAATATGAAGACTGGGGTGAGGGGCTGGAATATCTGATCGAAAACCATCATCCGGATTGGCGCAAACTGCTGCAAATCCCGAAGCAGTGGCTGGGAGGAATACGCGGCGAACACGAACACCCGGGCTCAGGCGGAATCCTGCTGTACTTTCGTGAGTTTCTCAGGAAGTCCCTGCTTGAATCCGGCGCGCTGGATAAATACGAGCGCTTTATCGTCACGCGTTCGGATTTCATGTACCAAACTCCCCACGTTCCACCCGGCCTGCTCGACAATCAATATATCTGGATTCCAAATGGCGAACAGTACGGCGGCTACACGGACCGGCATATACTTTGTCCGGGCGCTAAAATTCTTCAAACCCTCTCTGTGGCAAACATTCTTACCCGCGACCCTGAGCTTGTCATCGGGGAAATGCAGCACAAGCAACGCTGGAACCTGGAAAAATATCTCAAGTTCCACATGCAAAAATCCGGCCTGGAAAATTGTATTCGAATGTTTCCCTACACCATGTATGCGGTGCGGGAGCCAGGCGGTCACACCCGCTGGAGTGAAGGGTCATTCGACCCGTCGCTGAATGTTTTCATCAAGTACCGCTCTGAACACAGTCGCGCCCGTCTGGCCCGTCTTATTGTGGGGAAAAATGGCTGGAGTCAGTTCAGGATCAATGCTTTCGATTTTCTGTACGGGCAAGCCCTGATGCTGGCTTCGGCACTGCATTACCTGGCGCAGAAATTTGGCAACAAGCCAACCGGTTGATGCCCATCCTCAAGCCTGATCGTAGTAATCGAATATCAGGTGGATGCGGTCGATGGCCGACGTGTTGCAGCCACCATGCATCACTTTGTTATTGACCTCAAAAGCGGCGCCGCGGGAAAGGTGAATCGCCTCGTCTTCCGCCCAGAAAAACACCTCCGGGTCGGTTACCAGCGGCACATGGATCTTGTGCGGCACATCGGCCGAGCGCATGCCATCAACATGTTTGCGGATTTCTCCGCCGGCCTTGAGCCTGGCCAGCATGATGCGGCAGGTTTGGCCATTGGCATAGCCATAAAATGGCGTAACGGCTGCGATGATGGGCTCCACCGCGGCCCGGTATTTCTCCCAGATCGGCTGGTATTTCGAACGCGTGTGGTCTTCCAGTTCCAACGGAAACTTGAAAACGATGTGTTGCGTGGATTTTTCGAAATCGCCAAATTTGTTGGGCTTGTGCGCGTTCTCCACCAGGAAGGTATCCCGGGAGTTCTCCAGCAAACGGTCCAGTGGTGCAAGCAGTTCTGCAGGTACTGTGCACAGCTCGCGGACATGCCCGTCGAAGTAGCTCATTTCAGGACCAGGCCTTTTCGATTGCGGTCCTGATGCGCTGCACGGCATTTTCCAGGTATTCCAGGCTGGCGGCGTAGGACAGGCGCAAATGTCCCGGAGCTCCGAAGGCCGCGCCCGGAACGGTGGAAACGCCGGCTGAGTCGAGCAACCACTCCGCCAGTTCTACATCATCATGCGGCCATGCGGCACGTGGGCCGGCATCCTGCAGGTGAGCCATGCGGTCGATTACTCCCTGGAATGAAGGGAAGGCATAAAAGGCGCCCTCGCAGGACGGGCAGTCAACGCCGGGTATGGAATTCAGCGCAGCCCTGAAGTATTCGTAGCGGCTGCGGAATGCCTGGCGCATCTGCTCCACGCAGTCCTGGGGCCCGTTCAAAGCCGCAACAGCGGCAGCCTGTGAAATCGAACCGGGGCAGGAAGTGCTTTGGCCCTGCACCTTGCGCATGGCGCG
>SHZL01000080.1 GCA_009692275.1 Lysobacterales bacterium
GAATTGTCAGTCGCCCGTGCATTTAACCTCCCCTTGAACAAGCACAGGAAAGGGCCGGTATTTTGAAACGTCGAAATCGACGATTTTCACCTCGACGATTCCGGACGATGCCATCGCGTCGGAAATAAAGGTGAAGTCCTTTACGCTAATCCATACTAAAGCCACAGCGATGATGGTGAGCATTAACTTTGCGTACCGGTCCATAGCTTTTTCCTCTGGCAGTTTTTGGGTGGTTGATGCAGTTTGTGCTCTAGACTGTGAATGAAGTCTGAATCAATCAAGGTGAACTTCGGAAATTGCGCTTCACCTGTCGTATCAAATTGTAAGCAGCAATGATACTCAGGCAGTATGACGTGTATCACGCTAGAAAAGCGCGTTTTGGTCACTTTGATTGAGGAGTAAATTGTAGGTTGAGGTGCGTTACACAAGTGCGTTACACTTCACGATTGGTCGCTATTAAGTCTCTGAATTCATAAAGATACAGAAGCTGGTGCCGATTCCGACCTTCGGCACCATCAATTGAAGATTTTCACATCCGGTTTCCCGGCACCTGCATATGCTCAGGTGACGAATCGGCCGCCCGGTTTTTGCGCAAGGATGTCAAAAGCGATGATCGCGCGGTCTCCATCCGTGCTGAACGGATAGACGTAGTGAATGTACCAGGGAGGAAACAGGATCATGGTGCCTTCCTTCGGCACCAGGCGCCTTGTCGAAGGAAATCCGTGATTTACCGAAACCTGGATGGGGTTGAAGAACTCGATATTCCCCTGTGGCTCCGGCATTGATTCCGGCAGCTTCACATAATACACACCGCACACCACGTTGCGCTGAGTCGGGTGAAAATGGGGGCGCTGCCAATTACCCTTTTTCAACACGTTGGCCCAGCCGTCCGGCCATGGGTTGAAATGAGCAGCCTGGTCGCCAAACACGTGGGACAGGTAATCCCGCGCTGCGGGAAGCACCATTTCGTCACGGAATCGGGTGATGCTCTCAAACTTGAGGGTAAACAGGTTCATGTTTGTTGCGGTTTGATAGCCGCCCTGGGTGGATATCAAACCCGAGCTGACGGCATTCTGCGCAGTATCGGCAAATTGTGTTGACAGGGACTGCAACACAGAGAAGATTTTTTCATTGAGTTCACCGGCACCCGGAAAATGCCGCTGCATTACCGTGGTGGGATAATGAATCTCAATGTTTTGGGTAAATTCCACCCTTCCTCACCTCCTGGCCCTTCACAACCATGTTCCGGGCCGGCGAATTGCCTGCCTATGGCCATCCTAACGTACATTGCTTCAAAGCGTAAATCACAAGTCTTTGGCGACGCGAAATCCCGTGCGTGCATCATGGTAGTTGGGTTTTGCGAAAAGGCGAAAAGCTGTACGGGTCTGATCCGGCGAGCTGGCCCAATAACCGCCCCGTATCACGTGCAGATCACAACCGGGATTGATCCACGCTTCCCCCTCCAGCGGTGCGCGGATGTAGGTGTCGTGCCAGCAATCCCTCACCCATTCACCCACATTCCCCCCGATATCAAACAGGCCATAGGGATTGGGTGAAAAAGAGCCAACCGGGGCAGGACCCCAGAACTTATCTCCATAGCCAGGAAATGCCACGCTCCAGTGCCGGCGCGAACGTGAAATGTCATTCTCGCCGGAAATATTCTCCACGATCGAAGCAGGCGTACCGTCGCCCCACCAATATCGGTTGCTGCGCCCGCCGCGAAGAGCAAACTCAAACTCCGACTCCGTCGGAAGTCGATATGCCTTGCCCGTCCCGCTGGCTAACCAGGTCACGTAAGCTTGTGCGTCATTCCAGGAGACATGAATTACCGGATCGTTTGGCTGCGCCAATGCTCCTTCGTACGTGTGATTCCAGTTAACACCGTCTTTTTCTGCCAATCGCCCGGAGTAATGGTCGTAAACGATCGAATGGCCGTCCCGCTCTGCGGTGGTCCTGTAGCCGGTGTTACCCACAAAGGTTCTGAATTCGCCCACCGACACCTCCCGCAGGCCAATGCCAAAACCACGCCTGAACGTTACCCGCTGCTGCGGGCCTTCGTTTTCCGAACGGCCCTGTTCAGCGGGAAGTGAACCCATGAGGTAGCTTCCGGCCAGAATGATTACTGATTCCGGAGCCCAAACTGCCTTGGTCATGAAATGATCCCGGATCACTTGCCCCGGTTTGAACCCGCCATAAATCCTGGCCTCCTCCAGGCGGGTACGCAGTTGATTGACCAGGTCCCCCATGCCGCCCAGGGCGATCAGGCTGGTTAAAGTCCGCTCTGCCGCGTTGAAATCGCCACGATCCATGGCTGCAACTGCCTGTGACTCCAGTACTTCGGCACGCCCGGTCTTGACCGCATCAACTTCAGCCTCGGCGTGCTCAACAAGGGTTCGATCTTCCCGCACAAAAGTCGCGTCTTCGAGCAGGCGCTCGGCGGAGTCAAACTCCTGGGATTCGGCAAACTTCACAGCCCGGGCAATCATGTCCTGTTGCACCGCCAGCAAACCTGCCTGGGCCTCCTCGCTCGCGGGATTCTGGTCCAATACCTGCCGGTAGAAAAACCAGGCAGAGTTATCCTCGGGTTGATCAACCCGGCCCGATTCCATTGCCTCGCGAGCGGCGGCAAGGCGGCCTTGTTCCTCGCCCAGCAAGTTCAGCCGGTCCTGCGCAGAATTGATTCCGGGCTGGCTTGGATTTACCACCCGAATGACATCCAGCGTGCTTTGCGCCAGTTCCTGTTGATTCGCATCTATCGCAAGGTTTGCCTGGCGTACGAGCTCGTTCAACATCTCGTTCAGTTCAGCCAGAGCCGACCGGTCTTCGGGATGGGTCGCCAATTTGGTGAGCAATGCCTGCAATTGCTCCTGCTGTTTCTCGTCCGGTAACCGGGTTGTACCCGGTAAACTTCCTACTGCCTGCGGAACGGACAGTTCGAGTTCCCATTCATTTTCACCAACCACATCACCGAGGCGCTGAATGCGCCGAACGGGCTCCGCCTCTCCCTCCAGGTTGTCCTCGGGGAAAGAGCTTTTGCCTGCTTCCTGTGTTGCAGCCGTGTCGTCCTGCGCAGACAAAGTTGAAAAGGCCATCAGGCCAAATGAAGCCAAAAGCACTGCGCTGAGCGTTCTTTTTACCTTCAGCGTGTGCGAAAAACTTTTGGTAGTAGTGCAAACAGCAGAGTGCATGCAAAGTCCCTTGCCTGTAACATTCGCACGTTCATGGTACAACGATAGTGCTGGACTGAACACACCTTTTCCAATGCCCTTTCTCAGGTTCATATGCTTGATTCCGACATAATTGATACGGCTCTGCGCGCAGCAACCCGACCGGTACTGCTGGATACGCAGGAGAATCTCCAGGCCGCGGCCCGGGTTTGGGCTAGCGCCCCGGTTCTGGGGGTTGATACCGAGTTCCTGCGAGAAAGAACCTATCGCGCTGCACTGGGCCTGGTGCAGGTGTCTGACGGTATCAGTGCCTGGCTGGTGGATACCGTGACTTTGGGCAACCTCGACCCCCTCAAGGAGTTTTTCACCCATGCGAAATGCCTGAAAGTGGTGCACAGCGCCGCAGAGGATCTTGAAGTTCTGTGGAATAACCTCGGAGCAATTCCGTCACCTCTCGTTGATACCCAAATCGCCTGTGCCTTGCTGGGGCAATCCTTGCAAATGAGTTATCACAACATGGTGAAATGGCTGACGGGCGTGGAAGTAGACAAAGAACAAACCCGCTCCAACTGGATCCGCCGACCGCTCAAGCCGGAGCAACTGCACTATGCCGCAACGGATGTCGTTTTTCTCCCGGCGATTTTCGCAAGGCTGCAACACGACCTTGATCAGCTCAACCGATGGCAGTGGCTTGAAGAAGATGTAAACAGAATGGTCGAAAAAGGCTGCCAGCTGCCTGATATTGACCGCGCCTACTTGCGCATTCAGGGCAGCAGCTTCCTCGACCGAAGTGCTCTGCATGTACTGCAGGCCCTTGCCGCGTGGCGCGAGAAAATTGCCATCGAGAAAGATTCGGCGCGTGGATTTATCCTGCAGGACTCCATACTGATGCAAATAGCCATAAAACAGCCAGGCTCCATTGCGGATTTGGCGGGCATCAATGAATTTCACCCCAAAGCGCTGGCGCGTTATGCTGAAGCCCTGCTTGAAATCGTCAGGGACAACAAGGAAAAAACCCATTACATAGAACAGGCAGTGCCCCTCAGCAAACAACAGGGCACCGTGGTCAAACTCATGCGCGAGGAAGTTGATGCACAGGCCTTACGGCTGGGGCTGGACCCCTCCGTGCTGGCTTCCAGGAAGCAGCTTGAAGCCCTGCTGCGTGCGAATTTGTCAGGACAGGCACCACCCGGGCAGCTAATGGGTTGGCGCAAGGCGGCGATCACCGATACACTTCTCGAATTGGCATCAAGCGGTTAGAATTCTCGGCCCAGGGTTGGGCCTGCGCTGTTTCTTGTAACCATATATCGCCCCGGTAGCTCAGTGGATAGAGCATCCGCCTCCTAAGCGGAAGGCCGCAGGTTCGATTCCTGCCCGGGGCGCCATTGGTCTGCCCGCAAATGTCTACTCTTCGAAATAGTATATTCCGACACCGGCTCTGATGATTTCATCAGTGGCGCTACTGAGCTCCCAATGGCCAATTTTTTTTCTTTGGCACGCAGCTCCATAAGCTCCAGGAAACTCCGCATTTGTTGTCGAAAATTCAACTTGTCGCGAATTGGGAGTCGAAAAGTCCAGACCTGCCTTTGAAATAACCTGTCTTCAGGCGTGGCTTTAATGTTGTTTTCCGCCGTGGAGACAAGATTGGAAATTGCAGTAAATGCAGCGTTGAAGATCTGCGACTCATCACGTGACAGATAGGGCGAGAATTTCCTCACGACCAGTTTTACGGTCTTTTTCTTCTTATCCTGGATTACACTCCCGGACCGAACCAATCTTTGAATAATTGATTGGGAGGTGATTCCCCTGGAAGATATTGTCGCTCGCACCAATTTTTCAAAATCCGATTCATCTTCTCCGTATTTGAGAGTTGATCTGTCAGCGGTTTTGCACGGCGGAGCGGAGTCTGTCAATTTTACCCACGCTTCAACAATTGCACTTTCGGGTGTTAGCTCCTTTAAGAACAACTGTTCGTAGAGGTGCCCGCTACTGTCAATTTTATTTCTGAGATTGGCCACGGTTCGGGAATCCAGACCTGTCATGAGAGCAAGTTTGGTTAGTGGAACACTGGCTTTCCGAAATTCCCTTTTCAGTTTCTTTTCCGCTACCTCTACGTATATGAAATTGATCATTTCCTGTAGTTTGAGCAACGATATTCGACCGACCAGGATTCGAATCAATTTTCGAAAAACGTTTTCTATGGCTTGCGTCAGGATGGCAGCATCCTGTAGCTGGGAGGTGTCTTTTCTTGGCATGTATGCTCTCCATTTCTGAGCCAACAATCCCTTGTAAATCAATATTTTCCGTCGACCAAGATGGCAGCAACAATGCTGTTGCCCAAGACGAAGCCCAGGCAAAGCAAAAGCTCGCCCGGGCCCCGCCCCACCGGAACGTAATCAGGGCCTGTCCGCACGTGCCTGGCTTCCCTATAACCCCGCTTACCGGCCAGGCAACCAGGCTCCTTGATCACGTCCTGATGCTCCCCTTACATTGTCATTATTGTCTATTATTGCCATTCATGTCAATATATTTTTTAACACATAAAAACCGACCGCGGCACGCTGAGTCGAGGCAGCCGAAAAAAGCGCGGGCAAGCAGTGCCAGCGGGCATGTGTTCCGCAGAATGGGGTGGCTTACACCAGCAACATCGTCGCCACACCGGCAAAAGTCAGCAACAAGCCGGCAAGCTTGCGGGCATCGTTGGTCTCTCCCAGCATCAACCAGGCAAACAAAACTATCCAGGCATTGGCCGTTTCGTTCAGGACGGACGCCTGGGATGCTGGGATGAGCATATAGCCGCCCAGCCATAAAACCATGGCCAGGTAACCAGCAACACCCCTGCCATCACGAGGGCAAACCCGAGTAATTGAAATCCTGTCAGGGACTCACCCAAGAACAGCACGGAAAGCAAGACAACGAAGGGACTGAACACACTGGCAATGATTCCAGTGCGACTGGCGCCCATCAGGTTCAGGGCGCGTAAGTACCACGTATCAGCAACTCCAATGCCAAGGAACCCGGAGAACAAGGCGATGCAGATTTCATCCAGCGGGTAGTCAGGTAATGCCAGGCCCACAGTCCATGCCAGTGTAGGGATCAGCAAAACCAGGCTGAGCACGTGCTTGAACAGGTTGAGCTCGAAAGCCGGCAGACTTTCACCCGAGCGCTGCAGCAGGATAACCGCCAGGGCCCAGCAGATAGCGCAGGACAGCGCCAGCATTTGCCTCAGGGCAATCTCCATCACAGCGCTTGCCACTGCCGGAAATAAAGCGCCTTCAAAGTGGGCCCATCACGCAGGGCCATCATTTTGACATACCACCGATGCTTTACCTGACTCTGAAAAAATGAAGAGTTGAGCAACAATTCGGGTTTTCGGGCCCGACTTGAGGTTATACTTTCACCGGCTAAAACCAAGGAGAATATGATGCGGCAAATCGTGCTATTCCTGATGCTGATGGTACCACTGGCTGCGATTGCAGATTCCGGTCCACTTTTCATGAAGCACCTGTTGGGCGAGCGTGAGTTTTACGAGCCATGGGGCATTGGTTTTGACTTCTATACCATGGAACAAACCTACGATATCAAGCAACTTACATTTGATCTTCCTGGCGTAACCATTCCGGACGCTTCCCAACTGGATGTCCATAATGATGTTACGCATTACGACCTCAAGGCGGACGTGTGGCTCACCCCTTTCCTGAATGTTTTTGGAATACTCGGCCACATGAATGCCGAAACCATTGTGGACTTGAGCAGCGTGCCAATCACGGGGCTTCCCTTTGCGCTGGGTAAATTGCCGGTAAAGTATGATGGA
This sequence comes from Lysobacterales bacterium, assembly GCA_009692275.1. GTDB lineage: Bacteria > Pseudomonadota > Gammaproteobacteria > Xanthomonadales > SZUA-36 > SHZL01. The sequence goes on from SHZL01000080.1 coordinate 6,982, forward strand.
CTGGTGTATGGCCTCGGCCTGACCCTCGCATATGGTGGCGAACACTGGTTTACCTCGCTCATATCCACATGGACCGATACGTCCCTGAATGGTGACTTTGACTCCTCGGTGAAAAGTTTTACGGCGCAACCGCGAATTGGTCCGTTGTGGGGGAAGTGGGCTTTCTGGCTGGGTGGTTTGTACATCGATACCAAGGAAGACCATTCGGGGGTAGTCCAGCTACCCGTCCTGGGTCCTGTGCCCTTTGCAGTTGAGCTCGAAGCGTCGCACAAATGGAATACGGCTGTAGGCGCCGGCTACGAATTCAGCACAAAAGCAATGCTTTACCTTGAAGTCGGATTCGGCAAACGCGACCATACGCTGTTCAATTTCACCTACAGGTTCTGAGTGCGCTCGCTCGTTGTTGCGAGCCTGATCCTGTTTCTCGTGGTGCCGCTTGAGTGCTGCGCCTATGAGACCGACCAGTTCAGCCATCGCCAGGAGCCGATCAGCGATTCAACGGTAGTGCTGGATGCAAAGGTCAATGCGACACTCGCGGACATTGTCCGTGACTGGCACGGTTCGCGAAATGACTGGAAGTTTGTCATGGCGGTTTTTCACCGCCTTGGCGGCTATTACTGGGTTGACAAAATCGAGGAATGGGCCAGTGAGTCGCCGGATATTCAACGCCTCCAGACATCGCGGTGGGACTCCATCTATCACAGCCATCCCCTCTGGGCCTCAAGGGTGGCTGGCCTGTTCGGTGTAGGATCCACGATCAAGCTCAATAACCAGTTTATTGGATCCGACAAACTCGGCCATTTTTTTTCGCAGGGAAAAAAATTCTACCACCGCTACGAGTTGACCCACGATGAGGCCCTGGCGGCCGAACGATCCGCTTACACCGAGCGTGCAATTTTTGGTCAGATGACCACTGGCGTTTATTCAAATGCGGACCTGGTGGCCAACTATGAGGGCTGCCGGTTCTATCGCAGCCTGTTTGAAGACAACATTATCCCCGGCAAACCAGCCATTCTCGCCTGGCAGGATGATCACTGGATCATCCAGCGTCCTTTTACCTTTGCTGATCACGTTAACGCGTACTGGGACGAAGCATTGAACATAAGCCATTACGATAAATTGCTTTACCCTTACATGAAGACCAGGCTCATGACATTTTGCCCTGACTACCAGGCGGCGCCGGAATTATGGGTAATTGAAGACGAACAGTCATTGCAGGAACGCTACGCGCTCCTGCAATTAAGAGACACATCAGAGCTCAGATTGAACTTCCTCTGCCCGCAAATTCCCTCCCCTGCGATCAGGGAGTCGGCGAAACCGCTGGACTGAAACTAACCTGATCCATGGGATTCTCAAGGATCAGAACGTCGGGGTAAGCGCCTTGCATATATTCCTTGGTCTCTGCCATTTCGCCGGGCGGAATGTGGTTGGCAATTTTGTGCGGCACATCGATGTAGGTACTCACCAGTTCGCCGCCAGGTCCGGGTGCGAAATACCAAAACGGCAGCAACGCTATATCTATGCCCATCGAATGGACACCTGCACGGATAAAATCCGCAGCGTTCATGTCGGCGTCACCCACATGTAGAACCCGCATTCCTCCGATTTCAACCAGGAAGCCGAAATTCTGCAGTACGGCGTATTTACCTCCCCCGTGGCTCAAGCGGAAAGCCGTGATCTTGATGTCCCCCAGTTGCATGACCTCCGGTTGGCCATACTGGGGATCAATGACCTTGATCCGCGCACCGGCAACCGCTAATTGGCGACATTTTTCATGCATCAGGTCCACCACCTGCTGGGAAGACACCAGAAGTGTGCCCGTGCTTTTCTGCATGAGCTGGCAAGATGCCGCAGGTTGATTGTGGTCGTGGTGCTGGTGCGAGACCAGTGCCACTTCAATCTCCGCGAATGGACCGCTGGCCCTGGAATACAGGGCGACGACGTTTTCCGGCAATCCACCGTACAGGGAGTAGGGCTCAGTTACCATGCCGTCAATCATGACCTGGTTTTTGCCGCCATCCGAGAGAATGACACCTTCATTTGCCAGTTGAGTGACAGTGACATCGGCAGGTAAAACCTCAGGTGCCATAATGCCTGCAAAAAGTGCGAGGATGACCAGCTTACCGCCGATCCGGGCGCTTGACTGCATAACGAACAACTCCTAGTTCTGAGCCCGATCCGGTGTAAACAAAGCCATTTTTCTGCATTACCCGGATGGACTGTTTTAAATGGGGTAGAGTCTCGGCACAGACCTCTACGACGCTTTGATGGCTAAATGCCCAGGTAACCAGGCGCTCAACCGCTTCGGTGGCAAAGCCCTGATTGCGAAACTGGCTCAGGACAGAATAACCAATTTCGACCGAACCTGCTGCATTTGGCCGTCCTTTGAAGCCGCAAATACCCAGTACTTCCGACTCCCCCTTCTCGCTGGTCAAAAGATACCAGAACGACCAGCCGTGTTCCGCGGGATCAGCTACCTGGCGCAATGCATATTCCATCGGCTCCCGGTCGTACAAATCAGGCGGCCAATTTTCCGGAACGATAGCATCCAGCATCGTACCCAGTAAGGTGACGTCCCCGAGGTCTGCCTGCACGAGCTCTGTATTGGCGGCAACCATGGTCATGCGCGGCGACTCCAGGGTGCGCAGGCGCGTGCGCGCCGGTTCTGCGCCAGGTACTGGTTTTTTCCCTTTTCCCCAGCCCATTGGGATCACGCTTGCCTAAAGAGCTGTATTGTAACCATTCCCTTTGTCGTAACCATACCCATTGTTGTAACCAATCATAAACTGCTCCCAGCAAGATTCCAGGTTACTGGCATGTTGATGTGGCCACAGCTTTGCAAGCGATCGGCGCAATCGTTTCAAGTTTGACTTGAACAAGCGCGTCGCGCGGGTACGAAAGAAGGCCCGATCGAAATCAATCAGGTAAATCGCTGCGGCTTCACCATCAGCGGGTCTGATCAGGATATTACGGGCATTGAGATCAGGATGCACCAGGCCCGTCGCGT
>SHZL01000081.1 GCA_009692275.1 Lysobacterales bacterium
AACCCCATTCGGCTGCTGTGCGGAACGCATTCTCCAGCTTCGTCCGCGCTGTCTGGGCAGCAAGTGGCGCAAGGAACACACCAATTACGAAAACGCTGGCCGCCACCGGAATGAGCAGGTTGAACAGCGGGCGCATCATCATTTTCCAGCGGAATCCGCTGGCGCGCATGACCACCATTTCCTGGTCACGGTAGAGCCTGCCCAGGCCCCATATCACCGCAATAAAAACAGACAAGGGTAACAAGGTGTTGAAAACGTCTGGCATTTTCAGCAACAACAATGAGCCCAGCAATCCCGGCGGTACGCGCCCGCCGGCAACATCGTTAAACAATTCCCCGACCGTGACCCCGAACATCACCACCAACAATACCAGGGTGATCGCGGCGAAAGTCCAGAACCACTCGCGAAGGATGTATTTTTGCAGGATGTTCAGAGCTGCCTCACGAGGTGCACCAGGGTCCTATCAATGACTGTCTTGACTCGTGGCAGTTTAACAGCATTCCTGAGTGGGGCGATGGCACTGAGCATGAACATCCTGACCGGCCATGCAAACGCCTTTTGCAGTAGAATGTTGGCTTCATGGTCTCCTCCCGGTCCGCAAGCATCAAGCAAATCAAGACAGGATTCTCTAATATGAAACTATGCCTTAAGAGCGCCCCGCCCGAAACTTTCGCAACCCCTTGCATCGTCGTGGGCGTCACCGAGGACGGGCCATTTGCCCCTGCCACTGCAGCCATTGACCAGGCCAGCGGGGGCGCGATAACGCGCATGCTGGCCAGTAAAGATATTTCCGCTGCAACAGGAAAAACCACTCTCCTCTATGCCCTGCAAGGGATTGCTGCCGAACGCGTCCTGGTGGTGGGTTTTGGCAAGCTGAAAAAACTCAACGGCAGCAGCTTTGACCGGGCATGTCTCGCTGCCGGCAAAGTTTTGCGCAATCACCCTCTCAAGTCTTGCCACGTTTGTGTTCACGAAGTCGAGTTTGAAGGTTGCGATTTTTCCTGGCGGCTAAGGCAGGCGGCATTGGCCATTCACCGGGCAAATTATCTCTACACCGCAACCAAGAAACTGCAGGATGACGGGCCGGTTCCACTGGAGCTGGCAAGCTTCCAGGCGGATGGCACCTACCAGCCTCAAATTGACCGGGCCAGCGGTATTGCACGCGGTTACGACAAGGCCCGCGAACTGGGCGATCTGCCCCCCAACATCTGCACCCCCGCGTACCTCGTGCAAGAGGCCAGGGAAATCGCACGCGAGTTTGATTCCGTGGCCCTGGAAATCCTGGATGAAGACGAGATGGCCAGGCTGGGAATGAATGCACTGTTGGGTGTCTCACGCGGTAGTACCAACCCGGCATACCTGATCGTGCTGAAATATTCCGGTGGTAGTTCCGGTCAACAGCCAGTCTTGCTGGTTGGCAAGGGCATCACGTTTGATTCAGGAGGCCTTTCACTGAAGTCCCCGGACAACATGACCCAGATGAAATATGACATTTGCGGCGCCGCCAGTGTGATGGGCGCGTTCCTCACCTGCGTATCGCTGGGTCTGAAGGTCAACGTCGTGGCAGTTTTGGCAGCGGCGGAGAATATGCCTGATGGCAATGCGCTCAGACCAGGGGATGTAGTGGCCAGCATGTCTGGAAAAACCATCGAGGTGTTGAACACAGACGCCGAAGGCCGGCTCGTATTGTGTGATGCACTGACGTACTCCGAACGCTTCAAGCCTCTCGTAGTTATTGACGTTGCAACCCTCACGGGAGCATGCGTGGTGGCCCTGGGCCATCATGCCAGCGGCCTGATCAGCAATGATGATGCCCTGGCAAATGCCTTGTTGGCTGCCGGCGAGGACATTGTCGATCGCGCATGGCGCATGCCGCTTTGGGATGATTACCAAGCCCAGCTTGATTCTCCTTTTGCCGACATGCAAAACATCGGAGGCATGTCCGGAGGCATGATCACTGCCGGTTGTTTCCTGTCACGTTACACCGAGGGCATGCGCTGGGCACACCTTGACACTGCAGGCTCAGCCTGGAAGTGGAACGAGAAGGAAGGCGCGACAGGCAGGCCCGTCGGCTTGTTGAGCCGCTACCTGATGGCGGTTGCTGACGGCGAGACCTCCTAGTGGCCTGCCAGGTTGATTTCTACGTGCTGCAGGATGACACGCAATCAGCCGACCTGCTGGCCTGCAGGCTGGCCCTGATGGCCTGGGAACAAGGTAAGCGCATCATGGTGCTCGCGGCCAGCGATACCGAATGCAAGCGCCTCGACGAGTTGATGTGGGAACACCCGCACGGACGTTTCCTTCCGCATGCCCTGGCACACGACCACACCACCAGCGTCATGATAGGCACAGTTGCAGAGCTGGATAGCCATGCAAGCGATGTGCTGATCAATCTGACGCCGACCGCAGTACCAGAGGCCGGACGTTTTCAGCGCCTGCTGGAACTCGTTCCGGCAAACGATAATCAACGTAAAGCGTCACGCGAAAAATTTCGTGACTACCGTGCCTGCGGCATGGAACCCGTAACTCATCCGATCAATCGAAACTGAAGCTGCGGCAACGGGCAGCGCCGCGCCGAGCAGATAAAGAATCATTACCATGGATAAGAGTTACAACCCCCGCACCATCGAGCAGCGCTGGTACCAGCAATGGGAAGAACGGGGTTATTTCGAGCCCGCCGGTAACGGCCAGCCTTACTGCATCATGTTGCCCCCGCCCAATGTCACGGGCAGCCTGCACATGGGCCATGCCTTCCAGGACACGATCATGGACGCCCTCACGCGCTGGCGGCGCATGAAAGGCGACAATACCCTGTGGCAACCCGGCACGGATCACGCGGGAATCGCCACGCAAATGGTGGTGGAGCGAAAACTGCAGGCTGAAGGGCGATCCCGTCATGAATTGGGGCGTGAGGGATTTGTGGGCGCAGTGTGGCAGTGGAAGGAGCAGTCGGGCGACATGATCAATGGACAAATGCGCCGCCTGGGCGCATCGGTCGACTGGTCCAGCCATCGCTTTACCATGGATGATGGGCTGTCGCATGCCGTGCGCACCGTCTTTGTCAGGCTATTCGAAGAAGGCCTGATCTACCGCGGCAAGCGGCTGGTGAACTGGGACCCTGTACTGCGCACGGCCTTGTCTGACCTCGAAGTTCTGTCCGAGGAAGAAAATGGCAAGTTGTGGCACATTCGCTACCCGATGGCGAACGGAAATGGTGACCTGGTAGTGGCCACAACGCGGCCGGAAACCATGCTGGGTGATACTGCCGTGGCCGTGCATCCGGAAGATGAACGCTACCAGGACCTGATTGGCAAGGAACTGCGCCTGCCACTGTCCAACCGCACCATTCCTGTAATCGCCGACGAGTACGTTGACCGCGAGTTCGGTTCCGGTTGCGTCAAGATCACTCCGGCGCATGACTTTAATGACTATGACATAGGCAAGCGACATAGCCTGCCACTAATCAACATCCTCAACCCGGATGCCACGCTGAATGACAACGTGCCGGAAGCTTACCGTGGCATGGATCGGTTCAAGGCCAGGACGCGGATCGTGGCCGACCTGGAACAACTGGGCCTGCTTGAGCGCATAGATGACCACCGCCTCATGATTCCGCGGGGTGACCGCTCCCAGGCAGTCGTGGAGCCCTACCTGACAGACCAGTGGTATGTGAAAATTGCGCCGCTCGCTGAACCCGCTATTGCGGCCGTGAATGATGGCCGCATTACCTTCGTCCCGAACAACTGGAGCCGGACTTATTTTGATTGGATGAACCGCATTGACGATTGGTGCATCAGTCGCCAGTTATGGTGGGGGCACCGCATCCCCGCATGGTACGACGAGCGGGGAACCCTCTATGTCGGCATGGACGAACAAGATGCCCGGCAGCGCGCAGGGCTCGACCCGCAGCATACCCTGACCCAGGACGAGGATGTGCTGGACACCTGGTTTTCATCGGCCTTGTGGCCTTTCTCCACGTTGGGGTGGCCACTTGAAAGTGCACGGCTGAAACAGTTCTATCCGACCAGCGTGCTGGTTACGGGATTTGACATCATCTTTTTCTGGGTCGCCCGCATGATCATGCTGGGCCTGAAGTTCATGGATGATGTTCCGTTCAGAACGGTATACATCCACGGCTTGATCCGCGATGGGCATGGACAAAAAATGTCCAAATCCAAGGGCAATGTGCTGGATCCTATCGATCTGATCGACGGCATCGAACTTGAAGACCTGGTGCAAAAACGCATCAGCGGCCTGATGCAACCACATATGTCGCCCGCCATTGAAAAGGCCACGCGCACCGAATTCCCTGCAGGTATTCCGGCGTTCGGCACGGATGCATTGCGCTTCACCTTTGCCGGCCTCGCGACTGCCGGCCGGGATATCCGTTTCGACCTTGGGCGCATGGAAGGCAACCGGAATTTCTGCAACAAGCTATGGAACGCAGCGCGGTTCGTGCTGCTGCAAACCGCAGGTCAGCACATTGCTGCAGCGGCGCAGCCCTGCCCGGTAGATCGTTGGGTCCTGGCACGCATGAACCAAATGATCGCTGCAGTTGAATCCCATTTTGCAGAATTCCGGCTGGACCTTGCCAGCCAGGCACTTTACGAATTCATCTGGAATGAGTACTGCGACTGGTATCTTGAATTCACCAAGCCGACCTTGCAGGGAACTGACGAGCAGGCCAAGGCAGGTACCCGGCACACCTTGTTAACTGTTCTGGAAACGACCCTGAGAACGCTGCATCCCATCATGCCCTTCATCAGCGAAGAAATCTGGCAGCGTATCCGGGGCCTGCTCGGCATTTCCGGCGACAGCATCATGCTGCAGGAATTTCCCCGGGCCCGGCCAGCTGTTTCAGGCACGCCCGAAGCAGGCATCGAACAGGAAATTGATTGGCTGCGCGATGTCATCCAGGGTATCCGGCGCATCCGGGCGGAACTGAATGTCGCACCCGGCAAGCCTTTGCAAGCCCTGTTTCAATCCGGCGGCGAGCGTGATCGCGACCTGCTGCATCGTTACGGCGACATTTTCTCTCAGTTGGCGCGAATAGACTCCTTCGAGTGGATTGATGAAGCCCGGGATACTGCCCAATGCGCCGTTGCCCTGGTAGGCGACCTGAAAATCCTCGTGCCACTCAAGGGGCTGGTTGATGTCGAGGCGGAACTCGCTCGATTGCGCAAGCAACTGAACAGCGAGCAGTCCATGCTCGCAAAGGCAGAATCAAAACTGGCAGACCGGCGCTTCGTGGAAAATGCACCGGGCCCGGTCGTGGAACAGGAAAAAGAACGCCAGGCGGCGCATGCTGCCAATGTCATCAACCTCCGGAAGCAATACAGGCAGCTTGAGTCTTTGCGCGATTGAGCCGGGTTTACCCTCCCCCGCGGTTTCCAGTGCCCTGTGGCTCAACGCTTACAAGGGATCATGCCGGGGCACAGGCCGCGTGCGGTTTGCATGGTCCTGGTCGAGGTCAATGAACATGATGAAGGCTTTTTCACGGCCACTTGCAGCACGGTAGTAGTCAGGGCGTTCACCCAGTACCTGGAATCCCCGTTTGCGATACAGGCTGATGCCAGCCCGGTTACTGGGGCGAACTTCCAGGAACATGCTTTCACAATTGCTTTCAATCGCTTTCCGTATGGATTGTTCCAGCAAGACGCTGCCGAGATGACGGCGCTGCCATTGCGGGTCAACGCACAAATTCAGCAGGTGGCACTCTCCTGCGACCTGGGTCAGCACCGCATATCCCACCAGCAATGAGCCAAGCTGTATGCCCTGGCAGTCGTAACCCACCCTCAGGCAATCTTCAAAAATTCCGCGTGTCCAGGGAAAGGCATATGCAGCTTCCTCGATTTCCATGGCGCGATCCAGATCACTGGCGAGGAGTCGCCTGAGCAGCGGTGGAGGCGAGCTTTGTTCAGTAGCCACGGCCAATGTGGGTCACGCTTTTCCGGCGCGCCCGGCACACCAGTCATTGGCGCACAGTTCGGACCACAACGCCCGTTTCGCGACAGGGCTTCCGGCAAGTTCCGCAATTGAGCGCGTACACAGTATTCGCGCACTGGCAATTACCCGGGCATCCGAGGCACTGACGAATTCACTGACAAATTCCCCCAGCCCCCGCCCGAATACCAGCACGCGCGTAAACAGGCGCTGTTCAATGGCTTGCTGCAGAGAAATGCCAGGCCCCACTTCCGCCGGCACCGGCCAGCCCCACACTGGTTCACCGTCAAGGCACCGGGCAATATCAGCGGCTAATCGCGTGGCTGCTTCAGCAGGGGCATTACACAGCAAGAGCGTGTTGCCGTCGCCCGGCCCGATATTCAGGCCATGTGCAACTGGGGGTGGAAGTTCGCTTACCGTGCCTGGTTCGGGGTGCACAAAAGTGGCTTTGTCAGCGCCTGCACGCGGCACCCACACGTCTATGCCCAGTGCGCGCAGGTAAGCGTTACGGCGTGCCAGGGCCATCTTTGCTCTTGCCGGAATCCTTCTCAGAGGCGTTGACGGGATCACCGGCCTCCAGCGGTCGAACTGCCGCCCGGTTCACGCGGCGCGTTTTCCACTGCTGCCTGCGGAACAAGGTTAAGGCCAGCCCGGAAATGACGTAAGCCAGCGCGAGTACCAGCATGACCGTGGGTGGGTCTATGGCCAAAAGCGCAAACACCAGCACGATAAGGAACAGGACATACATCGGAATCCTGTCCCCCATGGGCCAGGTCTTGCCACTGAAATACCGCACCCGCGAGAACATCAGCAACGCCAGGAATACTGTTTCAAGCCAGATTACCCAACTGACGGTTTCGCCGTGAATGCCGTGGCTGGTAAAAAACCAGACCGTCGAGACCATGGTGCCCGCAGCAGCAGGAGTAGCGAGGCCCTGAAAGTGACTCTTGTCTTCTACCCCAACCTGGGTATTGAATCGCGCCAGGCGCAGGGCCGCACAAGCCACATACAGAAACGCAGCCAGCCAGCCCAATTTTCCTGCCATCGGTCCGAGGTCACGGAGGCTGGACAGGGACCAGTTGAAGGCCAGCAGTGCAGGCGCGAGGCCAAATGAAATCAGGTCGGAAAGGCTGTCGTATTGCACTCCAAAATCGCTCTGGGTATTGGTCAACCGTGCGACCCTTCCATCCAGGCCATCCAGCACACCCGCCACAACGACTGCAATTGCGCTGGCAGAATAGTGGCCGTTGATGCCACTGATAATCGAGTAGAACCCTGCAAACAACGCGGCCGTGGTCAATGCATTGGGCAGAAGAAACACACCTTTTCGGAATCTGTTTGCTCCAGGATTCATGCTCATACCGCGATAAATTGGGGAAATATCATCATAACATCTTGGCGCGCCGGGTCACAGAAACTCTGTCTGACCAGGTATACACTGTGCTATAAATGTGCCGTTGATCAATGCAAGGATTGCAGACATGAACATTTTGGCCCGCTTGACACTAGGTTCTATCCTTTTTTTCGCCGTCCTGACCGGTGCCCTGGGACAGTCCCAATCCGTTTATACATGGACGGACGACCAGGGTGTCGTGCATTACACGGACAGACCGCCGGATAATCCCAAAGCGGTTGAAATACCCGCCACCGAGGTATACCGCCCCGGTTCCACTGGAGCCTACCCCCCAGCAGACGCAGCAGTGACCGAGGACGAGGAAAACCCGGCCGCAGTCGAGTCTTATGCTGATGACCGGCGCAAGCAGCTTGCTGAGGCGCAGAAAGAGTCCAGAGCAAAACAAGCTGAGCGTGCACGCATTTGCAAACAGGCCCGCGACCAACTGGAAACCATTGAGCCCTCGCGTCGGGTGTTTTTCACTAATGATCAAGGCGAAACCGAACGCCTGAACGATGAGCAGCGAGTGGCCATGGTAGAGCAGGCCAAGGCTCTCATAGCCCAGAACTGCGATTAACCGGCCGCACTAGGGCCCGGGAGCTATCCGGCAGGCAAGCCTGCCGCTACAATGCCTCGTTTGGAAAAACGGGATTGACACAGGCATGAGAGCCAGCAAATTTCACCTGCTCACTACGCGCGAAGTTCCTGCCGATGCAGAAATCGCCAGCCACCAGCTCATGCTGCGTGCTGGCATGATCCGCAAACTCACCGCCGGCATTTACACCTGGACTCCACTGGGGTGGCGGGTGCTGCGCAAGGTCGAGAACATCGTGCGCGAAGAGATGGACCGCGCTGGTTATCTCGAATTGCTCATGCCCGCAGTCCAGCCAGCCGAATTGTGGCGTGAAACCGGGCGCTGGGAAGACTTTGGCGGGCAGTTATTGAAAATAAGAGACCGTGCCGGGCGTGATTACGTGTTTGGTCCCACCCACGAGGAAGTGATCACCGACCTGGCTCGTAATGAACTGCGCAGCTACAAGCAACTGCCTATTACGTTTTATCAGATTCAAACCAAGTTCCGCGATGAAATCCGGCCTCGCTTCGGAGTGATGCGTGCGCGCGAGTTCCTCATGAAAGATGCCTATTCCTTTCATATTGATTCTGCCAGCCTGGAAACCACCTATTGGGAAATGTACGAGGTTTACTCGCGCATTTTCACGCGGGCAGGATTGAGCTTCCGTGCGGTGCGCGCCGATTCCGGGGCAATTGGCGGTAATGCCTCGCACGAATTCCACGTGCTGGCGGATTCCGGTGAAGACCAGATCGCATTTTCCACGGGATCGGACTTCGCGGCCAACCTTGAACTGGCGGAAGCCCCGATGCCCTCAACACCCCGGCCCGCAGCAACCGAGCAGTTGCGGCTGGTGGACACACCCGCTGCGCACACCATAGAAGAGTTGGTGACGCAATTTGACGTTCCGGTGGAAAAAACCATAAAGACCCTGATCGTGGCAGCAGCGCCCGGCAACGATTCCCCGTTTGTGGCCTTGCTGGTTCGCGGTGATCACAGCCTCAACGAATTCAAGGCGGTTAAACTCGGTTGCGTGGCGCGCCCTTTGCGCTTTGCCACCGAGGACGAAATCCGCGCGGCCATTGGTGCGGGACCTGGCTCGCTGGGTCCGGTCAATCTGCCCGTTCCCTGTGTTGCCGACCACAGCGTCTGCATCATGGCGGATTTTGCCGGCGGGGCAAATGTTGAAAACAAGCACTATTTCGGCATCAACTGGGATCGAGATGCCGCTCTGCCGGCTTGTGCCGACCTGCGCAACGTGATTGAAGGCGATGACAGCCCTGACGGCAAAGGCAAAATCAGCCTCGCGCGCGGCATAGAAGTGGGCCACATTTTCCAGCTTGGCACCAAGTACTCAAAAGCACTCAATGCGGTAGTGCTCGGGGAGGATGGCAAGTCTCATGTCATGCCGATGGGATGCTACGGCATCGGCGTGTCGCGCATTGTCGCCGCGGCCATTGAGCAAAATCACGATGACCAGGGTATTTGCTGGCCGGAACCCCTGGCCCCGTTCCAGGTGGCGGTACTGCCCATGAATGCACGCAAGTCACACCGGGTCCGCGAAGTGGCCGAGAAACTCTATGCGGATTTGCTTGCTGCGGGGGTAGAAGTGTTTCTGGATGACCGCGACATTCGGCCAGGCGTGATGTTCAATGACATGGAGTTGATCGGGATTCCCCACCGCGTGGTCATCGGTGAGCGTGGCATTGACAGTGGTGAGTTGGAATACCGTTATCGCACCGACGCGGAAAATACCACCATTCCACTAGCCACAGCGGCAGAAACCATCATCGGACGCCTGGCCCCACGCTGAGCCACAAGCCGGGAATCATCCCAGCCGGCGTAATCCGGCAGCATCACGGATTCGGCTCATGAACGGCGTCGCAAATGACCTGGCTTTGGCTGCCCCTGCGTGCAATTCCTCCTCGATCTTCTGCGGCTGGGCAACCAGGCTGTCATACCGCTCCCGTGCAACAGCAAGCTCGGCGTTAATCAGCTCGAAGGTCTTCTGCTTGGCATCGCCCCAGGCGATACCCTTGCGGTAGGCCTCGCTCATCTCTTCTCTTTGCG
>SHZL01000082.1 GCA_009692275.1 Lysobacterales bacterium
CGCGCTGATGAGCACCGTGAGCTCCCCGGAATGCCAGTCACGTAATAGCAGTTTCATCGACAGCCCGCGAGTCGAAGATCCCTGATACATTACAGATGCTGCAGTGACGGTTGCCGTGGAGTCTGAATCGGGGCCTGCCCCGGCGCAGCGACGAATTGCCCGGCTTCCATGTACAGGATGCGGTTGCAGCGCGAAGCAAGCGAGATGTCATGCGTGACCAGCAACAAGGTTGTACCGGCATCGCGGTTGAGTTCAAACAGCAGGTTGATTACGGTTGCACCCGTACGTTGGTCGAGGTTGCCTGTGGGTTCATCGGCAAAAAGCACGGTTGGCCGCACCACAAAAGCCCTGGCAATGGCAACGCGCTGTTTCTCGCCCCCGGATAACTGGTGCGGGTAATGAGCTTTACGGGGTTCGAGACCAACGGTGCGCAAGGCCTCCAGCGCCGCGCCGCGCGGCGCAGTAACCCCGGCAAGTTCCAGCGGCAACATGACATTTTCCAGGGCTGTCAGGGAGGGCAGCAAGTGAAAGGACTGGAACACAAATCCTACCTTCTGGGCCCGGAGCGCCGCACGGCCGTCTTCGTCCATTGCGGTGAGTTCTGCATCGCCAAGCCAGATCTTCCCGCCACTGGGAACGTCCAGCCCTGCCAATAGTCCGAGGAGAGTCGATTTGCCCGCACCGGAGACACCGACAATGGCGACGGATTCGCCCGCAAAAACATCCAGGCTCACATGGTCAAGTATGGTGAGCATGCCCTCCGGGCTGGTAACCTGCTTGTACAGGTTTTCAGCTTTCATTACACGAACAGGATTCTGCATGCGATCGGTTTCCGCCTGGTTCATTATTTTTGCCTTATCCCTTTCTTGTGCTGCCCGGGCCGGGGATGAAGGGGTAATCCTCGTCCTCGGTGACAGCCTCAGCGCCGCTTATGAAATGAAACTGGACGAGTCCTGGCCCAGCCTGTTACAAAACCGGCTTACTGAAGATGGTTATGCTTACCGGGTTTTCAACTCAAGCATTGCCGGGGATACCACGCAAGGAGGCTTGTCGCGCTTGCCGCGCCTGCTTGCAGAGAACCATCCACAGGTTGTGATCATTGAGCTGGGCGGCAACGATGGCCTGCGCGGTTTGTCGCCGGATGTTACCCGCGCCAACCTGCAATCCATGATTACCCAGAGCCTGGACAGCGGCGCCAGGGTGGTGCTGGCGGGCATACAGCTTCCACCCAACTACGGCAAGACCTACAGCGAGAAGTTCAGCGCCATGTACCGCGCGCTGGCAACCGAGCAGGAAATCCAGTTCATTCCCTTCCTGCTGCAAGGCGTGGCGCTGGATCCTGCCCTTATGCGGGATGATGGAATTCATCCCATTGCGGAGGCCCAGCCCATCCTGCTGGATACGGTCTGGCAGGCTCTTGAGCCCATATTGTAGTACTCTTTGCAGCCAGGCAATCCAGAATCAATCACCAACAAACACCGGTCATTCAACGAGGCAATCAATAATGGGAGCAATACCATGAGCAGTCCACCTGGTGATGGCCGCTTGATGCTTATCATACTGGCCCTGCTTGCGGGCACCTGGGGAGTGCTGGGGTGGATGGACCTTGCGCAGCAGGCCCGGGCGGGGTTCGATACCGATGGCAACAATACAGCCACTCGAGTCCTGGCCGGCAGTTCCGCAGAGGCCGCAGGCCTAAAGGTGGGCGACTACATTACGCATTACGATGGAGCCCCGCTGGCCGATGCATCAACCATTGCCCACCAACCGCGCAAGAAGGCCGGGGACGTTCGCCGGGTCACTGTCGAGCGGGAAGGCAAGAGTGTCAACCTGCGCATTGCTTACCGGCACTTATCGGATCACGAATTGGCCCTGGCCCGCGCCTCGCTGATTATCGGTTACTGCTTTCTGCTGCTGCCTTTTGTGGCCTGGTTTCGCCAGTCTAACGAAGCCACGCGCGTACTGGTGATTGCCGGCACCGGATTAAGCCTTGCGTTCATGGGCGGACCCTACATTGCCGATTTCAGCATGCGATCAATTGCGCTCGCCATAACCAGCCTTTACGTGATGTTTGGCATAGCGGCATTGCTGCAGTTCCTGTTGGTCTTTCCCCATCGCAGGCCGTGGCTGAACCGATCCTTTGGTAAGAAGCTGCTCTATTTTCCTGCTTTCGTGCTGTGGCTGCTGATTGCGTACCGGGCCCTGTTTACTCCTCTTGCCAGCAGCGGCCTGAACACACTGACGAGGTTTACAGCGGGTATCATCGTCGGGGCTTACATTCTGGTAAGCCTGTTCCAGGTGCTGCGGAACTACAGTCGTACAGACCAGGCTGAGCGCAAGGCTTGCGCTTTGAACGGCATGCTGCTGGGAACGGTGGTGGGTTTGATGCCGGTAACCATTGCGCAGATGGTTAGTACGTTTTCGCCACAGGCTATGCTGCCCGGGCAGGATTATTATTTCGTTACCCTGGCACTCATTCCATTGACCTGGGCACGATCGGCCAGCAGGCCCAGGCCCTGATAAAACCAGCTGCTCAAGGCTGCAGAACAAGGCTTGCCGGTTGCTCCAACAGCAGTTTCAGTGCCTGGATCATGGCTGCAGCATCGTAGCCATCAACGAAGCGGTGGTCGAACGAGGATGACAGGTTCATCATCGTGCGGATCACGATCTGGCCGTTGACCACCATGGGACGTTGCACTGCCTTGTTGACGCCAATGATGGCGACTTCCGGCAAATTAATGATGGGGGTACTGACCACGCCACCCAGTTTGCCCAGGCTGGTGAGGGTAATGGTTGATCCGCCCAATTCCTCGCGACTGGCGCTGTTGTCCCGCGCGGCCTCGCTGACACGGCGTATTTCAGTCGCCATGTCTTCCAGTTGTCGCTCTTGCGCTTGACGTACCACCGGTACTTTCAAGCCATCCGCCGTCTGCGTGGCGATGCCAAGATGCACCGCTTCATGCCGGATCAACACATTGCGTTCGCGATCATAATGACTGTTGCATTGTGGGAAATCCCGCAGAACCCGGGTCAGGGCCATGCTGATAAAAGGCAGCAGGGTCAGGGTGCCACGCTCTGCAGCGCGTCCCTGGTTGAGCAAAGATCGCAGCGACTCCAGCGCGGTAATGTCTACTTCTTCAACGTAGGAAAAATGTGGAACTTCGCTATTGGCTTGCTCCATTCGCTGGGCGATTTTGCGTCGCAGTCCTACCACCTTGGTTTCCGTAGTGGCGTTTTTGCCGTTGGCCAGTGGGAGTGCGGCCACGGGAAGTGCGGCCACCTGCGCAGTCAGGGGCGTATTGCCAGCCAGGAAGGCGTCGAGATCCTGCTTGAGAATACGCCCCCCCGGCCCACTGCCTGCGACATCGCTGAGGTTTACCCCGGCTTCCCTGGCGCGCTGGCGGATTGAGGGCGAGGTCCTGGCTTTTTCGTTTGCGGCCGGCGCTGACTGCGTTTTGCCCGGGACGGACGCAGGCACGGCTTCCCTGGTTGCATCTGCCGTTTTTTTGTCATCGCCGGTGCCGCTCGCGGGTGCAGCAGCTTCAATGGCAAAGGTAATCAGCGGCGAACCCACGGGGACGCTGTCGCCGACTTCGCCCGCCAGCGACACGACCCGTCCGCTTACGGGCGAGGACAGTTCCACCGCAGCCTTGTCGGTCAGCATGGAGCAGATCGGGTCCTCTTCCTTTACCAGAGCCCCAACCTGCACCATCCATTCGGCTATTTCTGCCTCGACAGTTCCTTCTCCGAGGTCCGGCAGCTTGAAGATGTAGTCGCTCATTTTGCCTCCATGACCTTGCGGATCCCGGCCAATAATCGCTTTTGTCCCGGGAAATACTGCCACTCGAAAGCATGCGGGTAGGGCGTGTCCCAACCGGTGACGCGTTCAATGGGTGCTTCGAGGCTCCAGAAGCATTCCTCCTGCACGGTGGCAACCAGTTCCGCGCCATAGCCACAAAAGCGGGTGGCTTCATGTGCTACCAGGCAGCGGCCGGTTTTGCTTACCGACTGCCGGATGGTATCGATGTCCAGGGGCATCAGGGTGCGGACGTCTATGATGTCGGCCGACACCCCAGCCAGTTTTGCGGCGGCCTGGGCCACATGGACAATAGTGCCATAACTGATGATGGTCAGTTCGTGGCCGGTTTCTACCAGGGCGGCTTTGCCCAGAGGGACGTTGTAATAGGCCTCTGGAACCTCACCCAGCGGGTGGCTGGACCAGGGCACCGAGGGATTGTTTGGGTCGCCATCAAACGGCCCGTTATAGATCCGCTTGGGCTCGAAAAAAATCACGGGGTCGTTGGACTCAATGGCGCTGACCAGCAAACCCTTGGCGTCAAACGGGTTCGACGGCATAACCGTTATCAAGCCGGAAATGTGGGTGAAGATGGCCTCCGGGCTTTGCGAATGGGTTTGCCCGCCACGTATGCCGCCACCGCAGGGTGTGCGGATGGTGACGGGAGAATAGAACGTGCCGTCGCTGCGGTAACGCAGGCGCGCCAGTTCGCTGACCACCTGGTCAAAGCCGGGGTAGATGTAGTCAGCGAACTGGATTTCGGCGACCGGGCGCAGCCCGTTGACACCAAGACCGATGGCGGTGCCGATGATGCCGCCTTCGGCGATGGGCGCATCGATTACGCGATGATCCCCATATTTCTTCTGCAGGCCCTCGGTGCAGCGGAATACCCCGCCAAAGTAGCCCACATCCTCACCGAGTATTACCACGGAAGGATC
Source organism: Lysobacterales bacterium (assembly GCA_009692275.1). Taxonomy (GTDB): domain Bacteria; phylum Pseudomonadota; class Gammaproteobacteria; order Xanthomonadales; family SZUA-36; genus SHZL01. The sequence goes on from SHZL01000082.1 coordinate 4,735, forward strand.
TATGTCCAGCATGATGTCCAGTGCAGAATTGATCGCCTGGATCATGGTCATCTGTGCCATGGTCAGATGCCCTCCAGTTCGAGCAGTTGTGCCTGCTGGCGCTGCAGGTGTTGGGGCATGTGTTCGAAAACGTCCTCAAACATCTCGTGCACGCGGAGGAATGGTCCTTCAGTCATGGTTCCAAACGTGGTGGCTTTTTTCCAGCAGTCGAGCACGTACTGTTTCATCTGCTCTTCCATGGCAAGGTGCTGCTCGTCGGACCACGAGCCAGCTTGTACCAGGTGGCCTTTGAGTCGATGCAGCGGGTCCCCCAGGGGGAATGCCGCCCACTCATCTTTCGGGCGGTAGCGCGTCGGGTCGTCACTGGTGGAGTGTGCGCCACCGCGGTACGTGACCAGTTCGATCAGGGTCGGGCCACCGCCGCTGCGAGCCCGCTCTGCCGCCCATTGGGTAACGGCGTAAACTGCCAGCAAGTCATTTCCATCTACCCGTACTCCCGGTATACCAAGCCCGAGGCCGCGCGCAGCAAAGGAACGCCGCTCACCGCCGGCGACACCCTGGAATGTGGATATGGCCCATTGATTGTTGACCACGTTGAGTATTACCGGCGCCTGGTAAACCGCTGCAAAAGTAAGTGCGTAGTGGAAGTCCGCCTCAGCCGTGCTGCCGTCCCCCACCCAGGAAGCTGCAATAGCGTCCTCGCCTTTGATGGCCGCAGCCATTGCCCAACCCACCGCTTGCGGATACTGGGTAGCCAGGTTGCCGGAAATGGTGAATACGCGATTCTTTGCGTTCTGGTAAAACACCGGCATTTGCCTGCCGCGACAGAAGTCGTTGGTATTGGACAGGCAATGACTCATCATCTCGACCAGGCCGGTATTGCGCAGGATATAGAGGCCCTGGTTACGATAAGCCGGGAAAAGCATGTCACTGTCGCGTAACGCAAGGCCGCCACCAATCGACACAGCTTCTTCGCCCAGTGACTGCACGTAAAAGGTGATTTTGCCCTGGCGCTGCATGCGCTGCATGCGATCGTCGTACTGGCGTACCAACACCATCAGGCGCAAAGCCTCAAGCAGGGTGGATGAATCCAGGCCGGGATTCCACGGACCCTGCGCAGCGTGGTTTTCATCCAGCACCCGCACCAGGTCATTGCTGAGGAATTCGATGTCCGACATCCGCGAATCAACAGGTGGCCGCGCGACGGCTCCCGCGGGCGATAGCGCGAGGTAGCTGAAGTCGGGCGTTTCACCTGGCCGTGCTGCCGCATGCGGGATATGCAGGCGTGACTTTTGACTCATGGCATTGATCCTGGGCGTCGGGAATAGGGTGTATTTTAAACGATTGCTGTTAACAGCAATAAGCGATAACTGTCCAACCGGGTAGCGGGTGGTTCACATTACAGGCCCTGCGCACCCTGGGTAAGCCGGATGGCATCGCCGAGTATTTCCAAAGCTGTCTGCTTGCAGGGAGGCAGCTCTGCCGGGCTAGGTCGCAGAGGCGTTAGTCTTTTACCCCAGCGCAGCACTCCTGCAGCCCGGGTCAGGCCGGCGCCAAAGGCGGCCAACAGGATGTTACTCCCGGGCTGGATTCGCCCTTCTTCGAGCGCCTCGACCAGTGCCACGGGAATACTTGCAGCGGACGTATTGCCGTACTTATCGATATTGAGTGCAACGCAACTCATGTCCACGTCCAGCTGTTTGGCCAGGGACTCGATGATGCGCGCATTGGCCTGGTGAGGAACGATGAGGTCAATGTCCTTGTTTTCCAGCCCCAATTGCTGCAGGACGATGCCGATTTCCCCGGCCATCCCTTTCACCGCGCGGCGAAAAATCTCCCGGCCATCAAACTGCACTCCGAACACGCCATAATTGGCGCAAAAGCGATTTCCAGCGGTGCCAAAATTGGGTAAAAGCAGCGCTTCCAGCGCATCACCCTCACATCCCAGGTGCGATGCCAGTAGCCCGGTCTCCTCGTTGCTCGGTTGCAGCACGACGGCGCCTGCCCCATCGCCAAACAGAACAGCAGTATCGCGCAAGGACCAGTTCAGAAACCAGGTGATACGTTCACTGCCAATGACCACTGCTTTCTGGTAGCCGCCGGCGCGGATCATGGCGGTGGCCACGCTCAGCGAATAGATGAAACCGCTACAGCCCGCATTGAGGTCAAAAACGGCCGCATTGCAGGCGCCCATTTTCTTCTGTACGTGGGCAGCGGTGCTCGGTATGACCGTATCCGGAGAACAGGTGGCAACGATGAGGAGATCGATCTCGCCGGGCTCAAGTCCTGCTGCGGCGATGGCTCGCAAGCCTGCCACGCTGGCAAGGTCACTGACCGGCACATGCGAAACGCGCCGCTCGCTGATACCGCTGCGGCTGCGGATCCATTCGTCGCTGGTGTCAATGACGCTGGCCATGTCCGCGTTGGTCATGACGGCGGGGGGCAGGCATTTTCCCCAGCCGGTAACTTCAGCATATGACGGCATTGATCATCCCTGCAAAATACTTGCGCTCCACCTTCAGGCCATGTGCTGCCTGGTTCATGGCCTGGCCCCATAAAGCCGGGTGAGTTGTTCTGCGTGTGGCACTGAAGCAATCAGGAGTTGCCACAGATAGGCGGCGTAGCCGCGATCGAATATCAAATCGAAAACCGGCTTGGAAGCCGGCCCTTCCCCGGCATGATAGTGCAGCGTAACGGCAGCATGTTGCAAGCGGGTGCGTGCAGTGTGTGCCCCAGTTTGGATGCCCGCGTGCACGTCGAGGCCGCATAACTTGCTGAGCAACCACGGCGCAGCGCTGCCGGAGAGGCGGAATACGGCGAGTGCTGACGACATGTCCAGCGCTATAGTGCGTTGTGCATGCAGTGCTGGTTGCATTTGTTCCAGCAGCCGTTTGGCGCTGATTCGTTCGCTGAACAGCAGCCAGTCACGCGGCGCCTGGCAAAGCGCGACCGGATCCTGTCCGGAGCATTCATTGACTTTGGCCGATAGCACAATGCCACAGGCTGCCATGGATGACTCCAGGGCATTGAAGTCCTGCAAACTACGCAGGCGCAGCAGAGTTATTCCATCCAACTCGCGCAAACCAATCCCGGTGCTGAGAAAAGATCGATCTTCGACACCTCCCTGTTGCAGGGCAGTGCAGGGGGGCGCATCGATGAATTCATTCCAGTCGGCTGTATTCATGCTTTGAGCCTGGCGTTCACGGGGTCAAGAAAAGTGGCGGACACAACCCTGACTTCGTAGCGTTGCTCCTGGTCAATCACACTAAGCACCGCTCCCGCATGTTCCCGGCCGCCGCGCAACATGCCTAGCGCCAGGCAGCGGTTCATGGTCGGACTGAAGCCGGCCGATGTAATCCAGCCGTCGGTCAACGCGGGCGCCTGCCTGTTTTTGCCGAGGAGCAAGTGTGCGCCCGGACGCATGACTTGCGCCGGATCAGCCGCCAGCAACCCAACCAGTTGCTTGCGTTCCGGGTCCAGGTTGGCCGGGCGGAAAAGGGAACGCTTACCCACGTAGTCGGCTGTCTTGTTGCGTGCAACCTGGCCCCAGCCAACATCGTCCGGCGTGGTTGCGCCATCCGTGTCACTGCCTACGTGCAGATAGCCTTTTTCAAGGCGCAGAATCATCAGTGCCTCGATTCCGTAGGGTGTCAACCCAAGCTCCTGGCCTGACCGCAACGCCCGGGCCAGAAAATGACTGGCCTGGTTAGCCGCAATATTGACCTCGAAACTGGTTTCGCCACTGAAGCTGACACGCACGATGCGCGCTTCCAGTCCCGCCAGCAGGCCGGTGGTTGCGGCCATGTGTGGCAATGCACCTGGTTCCAGGTCCATGTCCGTGCCAAGGGCTTGTAACAGACTGCGGGAGTGCGGGCCGGCAAACGTAAAATTGGCCCACTGGCTGGTGACATCATCGACCAGCACCTGTAAGTCGGTCCACTCGCACTGCAGCCATTCTTCGAACAGCCCCATGATGCGGGAAACTCCAGCCGAAGTCGTATTGACCAGGAAGTGATCAGCCGCAAGGCGAATGAAAACCCCATCATCCATGATGACGCCGTTTTCGTTCAGCATGAGCCCGTACCTGACCCTGCCAACCGCCAGGCTGTGTACGTTGTTGCAATAGATGCGGTGCAGAAATTCCGCGGCATGCGGGCCACGCACTTCGATCTTGCCAATGGGTGAGTTGTCAAATACCCCGACCTGGTTGCGCACTGCATGGATTTCGCGATGAATGGCAGCGCGTGGGGCCTCGCCTTCCTGCGGGTAATATTCCGGCCGCTGCAATCCTCCATAGTCCGCAAAATGTGCCTGCAGCCGGGCATGTGTGCGATGTGCGGGGAGGAAACGCCGCGGGGCATAAAAATCCCCCTGGCTGCGGCCGGCAATGGCACCGAGGGTGACCGGCATGTAGGGCGGCCGGAACGTGGTCGTGCCGATTTCTTCGATGCTCTTGCCGGTCAAAGCGGATAGTACGAGGAAGGCGTTGATGTTGCCGGTCTTGCCCTGGTCCACAGCCATACCGGTGGTGGTATAGCGCTTGAAATGTTCCACCGACTCGTAGCCCTCTTGCACTGCCAGTTCTGCGTCGGCAAGAGTCACGTCGTGTGCGAGGTCAGTCCACTGCCGGCGTTTGCAGGGTTCCGGTCGGGCAGCAGCAGCATCAGAGGATGCAATGATGTCCTGGGTGATCTGTGGTTGGTGCACCGCGCGTGGAACAAACCCCAGGCCCGCACAGAGTTCCCGGGTACTGTTTGCCGCGTTGGCCAGAGCCTCATCGAGGTCAGCAATGCCTGCGGCCGAACCCACCACATTGAAACCCGCAGGCAGACGATCGGGCACGAAACTCTGGCTGGCGTGGTGGAACCTGAGAGTTCCGCGGGCATGACAGAGCAGGTGGACCCGGGGCGCCCAGCCACCGGAAACACCCAGCAGATCGCACGCGACTGAGCCTCTGGAAATTCCTTGCAGCGATTCGATACTAACGCGCCGAATGCGGCGGGATCCGCTCGTGTTGCGCAGACGACACCCGGCGTACAGCGGAATGCCTAATTGTTGCATTTGCGCCGTGAGGTGCCCGGGGACTTCCGCCCGGTTGTCCACCACGGCCATGACGGCAATGCCATGCGCATTGAGATCCAGGGCTGTTTGATAGGCTGAGTCGTTATTGCAGGCAATCACTGCTTTGCTGCCAGCCGCAACG